>CAVKHV010000043.1:0-13264 GCA_963656085.1 Agathobacter sp. | reverse complement strand
TTTAAAAAAGTTTGATAAAGGTATTGACAATGCATAAAAGATATGCTATTATATAGACACAGAAAAGAACTAAATGAAAAATTCAGAGTCATTCGAAAGGGGTCGATTCCGATGCAGAACGAAGAACCATCATCCATCACGTTGACCGCGGTATTTTAGACGAAAGGACTGAGTCCGAAAATTTATTAAGTTCACATTCATTAAACCTTTGACCAAAACGGATACCGGACCGTAATCCGGCGAATAAATATATTAAATATAAAATATATTTCATATATATAATCTTAGATTTTAAATCTTATTGGGAGTGAGTCCGAAATTCAGTTAATTTCAAAAAAGATTGAATTTACCAAAGAAAGGACGGTTTACACTTTCACATAATGACGATTATAGATATTAAAATTGAATAGTTAAATAAATTGTGATAACAGTCCTTTGGGTGAACCGTGAAACCGAATTCAACAGTAGTTATTAAAGCGCTGCGGTTCCGTCGCCCATCCTTATCAAAGGGGACGGTTGAAAAAACAAAACAAGTAACAAAAATAAACCTATAAACCTACTACATTAAATTCAAGAGGTTGGACCGATGTACAGATAATTCAGAAACGAAGTTTTATAGTTAAGATCATTATAAATAGAGGAGACAGACCGATGTTTTAATTATGATCGAATTCAAACTACATAAAACGGAGCAGACCAATGTGGTAAGTTAATTTAAACTAAAACAAATCATAGCGCTTCCCCGTACACAGTGTGTGCGGGGAAGTTTTTTCGGCTTTATGCGTTTTGCGGTATGATTATAATATTTTTCTTGAAATAACGCCGATAAGGTGATAAAATCTACTTAATTGATTTTTTACTGTAGCAGCGAGGAAATGATGAATTTATTTAAACCCGATTTAATTACAAAAAGAATAACGGATGTTACACCCGAAACCATTAAAAATATGGGTATAGACGGGATAATGGTTGACGTTGATAACACACTTTCCACCCACGGCGGTCAGAAACCGCTTGAGGGGCTCGGCGAATGGGTCGACGGCATTAAAAATTCCGGTATCAAAATAATAATTCTTTCAAACGCAAAATTCAAACGTGTAAAACCGTTTGCGGCAAGAATAGGACTGCCGTTTATACATTTGGGGGCAAAACCGCTGCCCATAGGGTATATTCGCGCCGCGCACGCAATGGAACTTAAAAGAAAAAACACCGCCGTTATAGGCGACCAGATATTTACCGATATTTTGGGCGCGCGGCTTTCGGGCGTAAAGGCAATACTTGTGCGCCCGATATTACCCGAAGATAAAAGAAGTTTTAAAATAAGGCGCAAGTATGAGAAAAAAATACTTGCAAAATTCGGCTATAAGGAGGACGAATGATGGCAGCAAAATTCGGCCCTGCGGGCAACTCGAAAAGTTTTTCGCAGATGGGGTATAAATCAAGTCTTGACGTGCCCGAATATATAGAGAAGATGGGACTTGACGTTTTTGAGTACCAATGCGGCAGAGGCGTAAACATAGGCGAAGAAAAAGCGCGGCAACTGGGCGCAGCGGCAGCTGAAAAAGGGATTACCCTCACCCTCCACGCGCCCTACTACATTTCAATGTCGGGCATTGACCCCGAAAAGCGTCTTAAATCGGTTGATTATATTCTTGCAAGCGCCCGCGCAGTGGACGCAATGGGCGGCAACCGCATTGTTGTACACACGGGTTCCTGCGGCAAAATTTCAAGAGAAGAGGCACTCGCGCTTGCTGTCGATACAATGAAATCAGCCGTTGCAGCGTTGGATCAAAACGGTCTTTCGCACATTCATATTTGTCCCGAAACCATGGGAAAAATAAATCAACTCGGCACGCTCGACGAGGTTCTGTCACTTTGCGAAATTGACGAAAGGCTGATACCCTGCATAGATTTCGGTCACCTCAATGCAAGAACTTTGGGCGGATTAAAAACATACGGCGATTTTAAGGAGATATTTGATAAAATTGAGGACAGGTTGGGCATCGACCGCTTGCGTTCTTTCCACTCTCATTTTTCAAAAATTGAATATACCGACGGCGGCGAAAAAAAGCATCTGACTTTTGAAGATACCGTATACGGTCCCGATTTTGAGCCTGTAATTGATTTAATCGTTAAGAAAAACTGCTCGCCCATAGTTATATGTGAATCCGACGGAACGCAGGCAGAAGACGCTTTGACTATGAAAAAGGCGTACAATGCGTGTGTGGAAGGTTAAATTTGCAAATATTTCTGCTTATCGGGAAATAATGCTTGCAAATTGTCCGCACTTGTTATAAAATAAATAGAGAAACTATTTGGAGGTTATAAAATATGGTTACAGCCGGAGATTTCAGAAACGGTATGACATTTGAAATGGATGGAAAGGTTTATCAGATAATTGAATTCCAGCATGTTAAGCCGGGTAAAGGCGCAGCCTTCGTCCGCACCAAGATAAGAAATGTTATTGAAGGATCGGTTGTTGAAAAAACTTTCAACCCGACCGAAAAATTCCCTACCGCTTATGTTGAGCGTAAGGATATGGAGTATTCATACAATGACGGCGGTCTTTACTACTTTATGGACCAGGAAACATACGAACTTGTCCCGATAAATGAAGCCGACTTAGGCGATAACTTTAAGTTTGTAAAGGAAAATATGATGTGCAAAGTCCTTTCATACAAAGGCAATGTATTCGGCGTTGAACCGCCCACATTCGTTGAACTTAAAGTTACACAGACCGACCCGGGATTTGCAGGCAACACCGCAACCAACGCCACCAAACCCGCAACGCTTGAAACCGGCGCGGAAATTCGTGTTCCCCTTTTTATAAACGAGGGTGATATGATTCGCATTGACACAAGAACCGGCGAATATATGGAACGTGCATAACATTGGTTTTTAACCGTGTTTAATAAAATTTTTCATTAAGAAACGGAGAAAGATTATGACTGTCAATGAAAAGGTTCAATACATCAAAGGTTTAGCCGAAGGTATGGAACTCGGCGATTCAAAGGAAAGCAAACTCATTTTAAAAATGCTTGAAGTTCTTGAGGATATCGCGCTTGAGATTGAAGATATAGAAGACGCTTGCTCTGATATGGCGGAACAGATTGACGCTGTTGATGAGGATCTTGCGGATGTTGAGGAAGAATTCTACGGCGATTGCGATTGTGATGATTGCTGTGACGATTATGACGATGATTGCTGCTATGAAGTTGAATGCCCCAACTGCAACGATGTAATATATCTTGACGAGGATATGATTGAAGAAGGCGGCATCAAATGCCCCAACTGCGGAACAGAACTTGAATTTGACCTTGACGACTGTGACGGTGACTGTGATTGCTGCGATCACGCCGAGGACTGCGAGTAATTATTCTGCAAGGTTGAAATAATTTATATAAGCGCAGCGCCTTAACATTAGGGTGCTGCGTTTTTTTCGGGCGGTGAGAATTATGTTTAATTTCAGTGCGGTTATAACCGCAGGCGGAAGTTCCACAAGGATGAACGGACAAAATAAAATTTTGGCAGAGTTATGCGGCAAACCGGTTATAGCCTATTCCCTGCTGGCATTTCAGAAATGCGCCGATATTTCGCAAATAACCGTAGCGGCGCAAAAGGCGGATATACCCGTCATCAAAGAAATAGCCGCAAAATACGGCGTCACCAAACTTCGGGCTGTTTGCGAGGGCGGCGCCTGCCGTGAAGAATCGGTATATCGCGCAATAACCGTGTTGCCGAACAATACCGACTTTGCCGTTATACACGACGGTGCAAGACCTATGGTAACGCCCGAATTTATAAGCCGAATACTTAAATCCGCAAAACGCGGTATTTCGGTTGCCTGCGGCGTGCCTGCAAAAGACACTGTGGTTTCGGTAAACGGCAGTTGCGTAAACGAAAGACCTTGCAGGGTAAATCTGCGCCTTGTTCAGACACCGCAGATTGTTGAATATCTGCCGTTTAAAAATGCGCTTGATAAAAACGCCGACCGATTGAGCAAATTTACCGACGATTGCTCGGTTTTGGCGGAATCGGGCGTTCCGCAAATCATTGCGGACGGCGACTACCGCAACATAAAGGTAACAACACCCGAAGATTTACAGATTGCCGAATTGTTTTTATCGGGTAAAGGGGGCGTTATAAAATGATTAACGGCGCTTTTCGCATAGGGCACGGATATGACGTGCACCGTCTGATTTCGGACAGAAAACTTATTTTAGGCGGCGTGGAAATACCGTTTGAAAAAGGGCTTGACGGTCACTCGGACGCTGATGTTTTAATACACGCGATATGTGACGCTCTGCTCGGCGCTGCGGCGCTCGGCGATATAGGTAAGCACTTCCCCGACACGGATGACCGTTTTTTAGGGGTTGACAGTAAGCTTTTGCTTAAAGAAACGGTTAAAATGCTAAGCGGCAAAGGCTACCGCATTGCCAACATAGATTCAACGGTTATAGCGCAGCACCCCAAATTATCGCCGTATATTGAAAATATGACGGCAATAATAGCTGACCTTTGCGGCATTGACAAAACCTGCGTAAATGTTAAAGCCACAACCGAAGAACACCTCGGTTTCACCGGAAACGGCGAAGGAATAAGCGCCCACGCGGTTGCGCTTATATACAAATAACAGTATTATACGGTTTCCCCGACTCATAAAAATTAAGCAAGGGGGAAACCGTATGTTTTTTAATACCGTAAAAATAAATCGCCGCATCTGTCGCATTGCTGCTATACTTATTTTACTCGCCGCAGTTGTAGTGTATGATGCGGTTGCGGCAAATACCGCCGCAAAAAAAGATGTTGTAGAAAGCGATGCGAAAAACAGAATATCATATATAGGCAATTACGGATGGGAGGTATCCGCCGAAAGCGAGCAGAAAAAAAGCGTTACCGTTCCGTCCGAATTTAATAATGTTTATGCCGAATACAACGCTTTGCAAAAGAAACAGGGTTTTGACCTTGAACCGTTTAAAGGTAAAACAGCGGAACAATACACATATGAAGTTACAAACTACCCAAACGAACCGGAGGGTGTTTTTTTGCATATTCTTGTGTACAACGGCAAAGTCATAGGCGGAGATGTTTGCAGTTTAAAACCGGACGGATTTATGGTAGGAATAAAATAACTTGTTCTGTAAAAATTACTGTTTACAAGCAGATGCAAAAATGTTATAATACATATGAACATTTGTTCTGTTTGGGGGGCTGATTTTTTTTGGACAGAGTTATTCTGCACTGCGATTTTAATAACTTTTTTGCCTCTGTGGCGTGCAGGGATAACCCGGAACTCAAAGGTCACGCTGTGGCGGTATGCGGCAGCGAGAAAGAGCGCAGAGGCATTGTTCTTGCTAAAAACGAACTTGCAAAGGCGCAGGGCGTAACCACTGCGGAAACCGTATGGAAGGCAAAGCAAAAATGCCCGTCGCTTATTATTGTTCCGCCCGACAATAAAAGGTATAAATATTTTTCGGACGAAGTTCACAAGATTTATCTGCGCTTTACCGACCAGGTCGAGAAATTCAGCATTGATGAAAGCTGGCTTGATGTTACGGGCAGTCTCCGCCTATTCGGGGACGGTAAAACAATAGCCGACACAATCAGGGAGACTGTTAAAAACGAACTCGGGCTTACCGTATCTGTAGGCGTCAGTTTTAATAAAATATTTGCCAAAATGGCGTCCGACCTTAAAAAGCCCGACGCGACCACCGTTATAACAAGAGATAATTACAAGGATATACTGTGGAAACTACCGATTAAAGATATGATAGGTATCGGCAAAAGTTCCGAAAAGAAATTGCGCTCACTCGGAATATTCACGATTGGCGATATTGCGGCTGCGGACCCTGTAATGCTTGAAAAATCTATGCACAAACAGGGGCGCACCCTTTGGGAATACGCAAACGGAAAAGAAAATTCCCCCGTTGAAAAGTTTGACGCGGTAACTCCGCCGAAAAGCATCGGGCGCTCGGTTACGGGTGCGGAAGACATAACCGATATGCAGGAGTTGCACAAGGTCCTTTTAAAACTTACGGAAGAGGTTACGGCAACACTTCGGAAATGGGGATTTCTTGCAAGCGGTGTTCAGGTGCACTTGCGAACCCTTGATTTGCAGGTTACGGAAATGCAATGCCGACTTGAGCGCCCCTGCTGTACCACCAAAACAATCGAAGCCGCAGGAATGGACCTTATAAAACGCCACGGCGGCATTGTAAAGCCGCTGCGCTCGGTCGGTATACGGGTATTCGGTTTTGCAGAAACGGACGCACATCAGTTCTCGCTGTTTGACGATACAGGCGAGGATAATTTGAAAGATGAAGATGTAGAACGCTCGATAGACCGAATTAAGGAACGCTTTGGAAAAGAGAGCATATCCAGAGCCGCTACGCTTAAAAAGCCGCGGCACTGACATACAGCATAAGAAAAACGGCAGGGTCTTCCCTGACGACCGGGCTTTGACCGGGGACTCCGTTCGCTCGAAAATCAAAAATTTTCGGACTGCACTCTGTCCCCGCCAATACCACCCCTGTATTCTTGGAAATCCGTCCGTCAGGCGTATTTCCGCTTATAAAGTATTTTTTCGCCGCACATGTCAGCGAAAAATAAAATGCGACGCCGAGCGCTGCAAAATCAGGAATACACTTCGCCTACATATAAAAAACGGCAGGGTCTCCCCTGCCATTTTTTTAATTCGAATATTTTTTCATTTTTTTCACTAATTTAAAAACGTCTTTATCGGCATTAAAACTGTAAAGCAAACCGTATGGAATACTGTAATCCCAATTTACCGGGATAGAAACAAGCCCCGGATGTACATCCTGCCAACATTCTATTGTGAGCAGAACGTTGCCCGTTTCGGCGCAGCGGTTGAAAACCGATAAATCGTAAAATTGCGGCGTATATGGTGGGGTATTGCCGCCTGGCCTACGGACAGTTTTGTTAAGGCAAATGATTTCAGCGGCAAAACGGTTATCCCGTTTTGCACCTCCGCAAGTTCGGGGCTCGGCAACAGCGGAAAACTGCTTGCAGATGAAGCGGGCACAGGTAATTGGTCGGAAGGTAAGCGTTTTTCCTCGAGCGCATCCGAAAAAGATGTGACCGACTGGTTAAAAGAACAATAAAAAACACACCTTGCAGAAATAATGTACCTCTGCAAGGTGTATTTTTGTATCATCAAAATCAAATTTTTTGCAGGCGAGCAAAACCTGCCATAATCTTTTTCGTGCCGCGTTCGTCAAACGCTATTTCCAAAAGTATATCGTTACCCATAGGCTGAACCGACAGAATCATACCGTCGCCGAATACCTTGTGACGCACCCTTTCGCCCACTGCGTAGGATTGATTTTCGGCGGGCTTTGCGGCGCGGCGCGACGCTGTATACTGTGCCGAAATCGGTTCGGAAACGCTGCGGCGACGCGGCGAATTACCGTAAGCGGCTGACCCGAACGTAAATCCGCTGCCTGAACCCGCAAAAGCCGGCTTGTATTTGGTTGTATTGCAAAGTTCTTTAGGTATTTCCTCTAAAAATCTTGAGGGTAGATTGCGGTTTGTCTGACCGTACAGCATTCTCGAAAATGTGTTTGTTATGTAAAGCCGCGATTTTGCGCGGGTAATGCAAACATAGGCAAGGCGGCGTTCTTCCTCAATTTCCTCATCACCGCCGTATATCGACTGGCTTCCGGGGAATATTCCCTCCTCCATACCTATCAGGTAGACATTTTCAAATTCAAGTCCCTTTGCGGAATGTATGGTCATAAGAACAGCCGCATCTTCCTCGCCGTTATAGTTGTCAATATCGCTTACAAGGGCAACTTCCTCCAAAAATCCGGCAAGGGACGGGGTTTCGGCTTCCTTTTCGTATTGCAGAATGTTGGTAAGCAATTCGTTGATATTTTCAATTCGGCTTTCCTCCTCGGGTCCGCCCGTTTTAAGCGCGGCAACATATCCCGAAACGTCAAGCATTCTTTCAAAAAGTTCCGAAAGCGGTATACTGTCCTTAACCTCGCTTAAATCTTTTATCATTGCGGCAAACTGCATAAGTTTTGCCGCCGAGCGCGACAACGGCGGAAAATCGGCTGCGTTTTCCATAACCTTGAAAAATGTTGTCCCGTATTCTTCTGCAATCGAAAGCGCGCGTGTAACGCTTGCCTCGCCTATACCCCTTTTCGGTTCGTTTATTATGCGCCTGATACGGGTATTATCGTCATTGTTATTAATAACGCTCAGATACGAAATAACATCCTTTATCTCCTTACGGTCAAAAAATCGGTTTCCGCCGATGACCTTATAAGGTATCCCCGAACGTGCGAAAATGTTTTCAATCGTGTTTGACTGAGCGTTTGTACGGTAAAGCACAGCATTATCCGAGAATTTGCCGCCGCCCCCGACGCTTTTAACAATATTATCGGCGACAAAGCGTGCTTCGGCTTGTTCGTCCGCTAAGGTATTAACGGAAATCTTTTCACCGTCGCCCGTATCTGTCCAAAGATTTTTACCCTTACGCGCCTTGTTGTTTGATATCACGCTGTTTGCAGCGCTTAAAATATTTTGGGTAGAGCGGTAATTCTGTTCAAGGCGTATAACGCAGGCGTCTTTATACTCATTTTCAAAATTAAGTATGTTTTCGATTGTAGCGCCCCTGAAACGGTAAATACTCTGGTCGTCATCACCTACAACGCAAAGATTTTTATATTTTTTTGCCAAAAGGCTTATAAGTTTATACTGGGCGTGGTTGGTGTCCTGATATTCGTCCACCATTATGTACTTATATTTATCCTGATATTTTTCCAAAACATCAGGAAATTGTTTGAACAGTTTTACAGTGTTGGATATAAGGTCGTCAAAATCCATGGCGTTAGCGTCGGTCAATGACTTTTGATACGCCTTGTAAATTTTTGCAATACTTGCAAGCCTTAAATCCGACGAATTCTGTTCGGCGTATTCCTCCGGATCAATAAGGCTGTTCTTTGCGTTGCTTATGTGCGAAATTGCCACCTTTACCGGTATGAGTTTTTCCTCTATCCCCAGGTCTTTCATAGTCCTTTTGACAAGGCTTTTCCGGTCGGCAGTGTCATAAATCGTAAAATCGGAGGAATAGCCCAAATTTGAGCCGTTTATCCGCAAAAGTTTAGCACAGACCGAGTGAAATGTCCCCGCGGTTATATATGACGCCTGCTCTCCTACCGCGGCACATATCCTGTCCTTTAATTCGTTTGCTGCCTTGTTTGTAAAGGTTATGGCTAATATGTTCCACGCCTTTATGGGATTGACAGCCAGAAAAGACAGATCGTCTTCACCGTCTGCCGCACAATGCTCTGCTTTATCCGCAATTTCGGCGCTGAAATCCCACGGCAACTCGTCCGATACATAGGCGTTTCCGAATTTTATCATATTAAGTATTCTGTTTACAAGAACCGTTGTTTTTCCGCTGCCTGCACCTGCAAGCACCATAACGGGACCGCTTACCGATGTAACAGCCTTAAACTGCATATCGTTCATTCGTTTAAAGTACGAGCGGATTATGCTGCGGCGCGCAGTAAGGAAGCGTTCCTTTAAACCGTTGTCATTTGTCATTAATTAACACCTCGCAGTAAGGAAAGAACAGGCGGTTGCAACCGAGCAACCGCCTGTAAATTGTTTATGGAAACTGCTATAATTATTTTTTAAGAGCAATAACATTTGCAACTACAGCAAGAATGAAGAACAAAATTGCGGCGTATTTGGTAAAACGAGCCAAGAATGCGTCAACCGTTCTTGCCTTGTTTTTAGACAAAAATGTATCTGCACCGCCGGAGATAGCGCCCTGTATACCAGAGCGACGTCCCTGCTGAAGAAGTACTATTGCTATTATAGCCAAAGAAATAATAAGAATAACGATTCCTAAAATAATTTCTGCAACTGTCACTGTTATTTCCTCCGTATAAATCAATTACAACAATTATGATAGCACATAAACAGCCGAAATGCAAGCATTTTTTTAAACAGTGTGAACTTTGTTTTTTAAATCGGCATTTTCACTGTCAACGCCGTATTTTTTATCGGCGCGCGCCTTAAAGAATTTTTCGGCAACCTGACCGAACTGAGCGTATGAAAGCACATCTTCCTCCTGCTCTGTCCACTTTTCACATTCCTTTTTAAGCGTTTCAAGTTCAGGTTTTAACAGGTCGGCAGGTCGGCAGTCTATCGGTTCTGCGTCGCCTATTATCTGTTTCCTAAACTCGGGGTCGATCGGCACGGGGGTCTTACCGTATTCGCCGCGCACAATGCCTTTAAACTCTTTTGTTACCATTTTATACCGTCCGCCGCCGATTACATTAAACACAGCCTGCGTGCCTACAATTTGTGACGACGGGGTGACAAGCGGCGGATAGCCGCAATCTTTTCTTACCCTCGGAACTTCTGCCAACACTTCGGGCAGTTTGTCCGCTTTTCCCGCCTGTTTCAGCTGAGAAACAAGGTTTGACAACATTCCGCCCGGCACCTGATAGATAAGCGCCTTTGCGTCGGCTTTAAGCATTTTGGGGTCAAGCAGACCTTCGGTAATATATTTTTCCCTTAATTTATCGGCATACTGCGAAATTTCGTTAAGCGCGGCGAGGTCAAGACCGGTATCATACTCTGTCCCCTGCAAAGCAGCCACCATTGATTCGGTTGCGGGGTGGGAAGTTCCGAGCGCCATCGGTCCCATTGCAGTGTCAATATAATCCGCGCCCGCCTCAATTGCTTTTAGCATAACCATTGAAGCAAGTCCCGATGTATAATGGCTGTGAACCTGCACGGGAATCTTAACGGTTTCTTTTATAGCCTTAACAAGGTCATATGCCGCATAAGGCGTAAGCAGAGCCGCCATATCTTTTATACAAATTGAATCGGCGCCTGCATTTTCAAGCGTTTTGGCGTAATCGGTATAATATTTAATGTCAAAAACAGGCCCCGTAGTATAAGAAATTGCCGCCTGTACATGCGCCTTTTCTTTTTTTGCGGCATTTATCGAGGTTTCAAGGTTTCTGAAATCATTTAAAGCGTCAAATATACGCAGAATGTCAATACCGTTCGCCACCGATTTTTGAACAAAATATTCAACAACATCATCGGCATAATGGCGGTATCCCAACATATTTTGACCCCTGAACAGCATTTGAAGTTTGGTGTTAGGGCATTCACGGCGCAGAATACGCAGTCTTTCCCACGGATCCTCGTTCAAAAATCTTAAACACGCGTCAAAAGTTGCGCCGCCCCAACATTCAAGCGAATGAAAGCCTATTTTATCAAGTGCCGGAAGTATCGGCAGCATTTCTTCGGTTGTCATTCGCGTTGCAATAAGCGATTGATGCGCGTCACGCAACAGGGTTTCGGTAATTCCTACTTTAGCCATTTACAAACACCTTCCGGATAATTATTTTAAATACATAAGCACTTTGCCCGAATCCACAGTTTCGCCGGCTGACACGCCTACGGAAGTTACAACACCGTCGCGCGGGGCAAATATTTCGTTTTCCATCTTCATAGCCTCAAGTATCAAAAGAATATCGCCTCTTTTAACGCTTTGACCTGCGGAAACCGGAATTTTAAGAACAGTACCGGACATCGGGCATTCGATCTTTTCACCCTCGCCCCCTGCGGCAGGTGCGGCGGCAGGTGCGGGTGCTGCGGCAGGTGCGGGTGCTGCGGCGGGTGCGGGTGCGGCAGGTGCAGCGGCAACGGGCGCGGCTGCGGCAGCCGATGCTGCGCCTACTTCCTCAACCTGTACATCATATGATTTTCCGTTTACGGTAATTTTCAAGTTTTTCATAATAGCAATTCTCCTTATAATTTTTAAAGCGGAAGTACCGTATGCTTTTTATCAAGGGTAGATACCCTTTTGGACGCCAATATCTGAAGGGCGGATATTATCTTGCCTGCAAGTTCATCGCGGGTTACGACATCGTCGATAAGTCCGTCCGATGCCGCAACAAACGGCGAACACTTATCGGCATATTCTTTTTCATATTCCGCACGTGTCTTTTGCCCGATGTTTTCCGCCTCAAGGAATTCGGTTGCGGTTTCGGGTGCAAGCACACCTATGCGCGCGTCGGGCAACGCAAACACCATATCGGCATTGCCGCTGTTGCAAGCCATAGCCGCAAACACCGAGCCGTACGCTTCACCGGTTATTACCGTTATTTTAATATTCGTAGCTTCCGAATAACTTTGGGTAAGGAGTGAGATGCTGCGTACATCACCGTCAAATTCCGCGTCGGCTGAGCCGAGCATACCCTTACAGTTAAGCAAATTGATAAGAGGAAGCGAGTAAGCGTCGCAGAGTCTTACAAAACGTGCAATTTTAAGCGCGCCCTTTCCGCAAAGCTTTTCACCGCAGGTGGCAATCACACCGACGGATGAGCCGGCAATTCTTGCAAAACCGACTTTAGCGCAATCGGCATAATCGGGGAAAAGTTCATAGAAACTGCCGCCGTCAACCACTGAGGCAATATCGTCATTTCCCTCGGACGGAATGTAATTCGCCGGCATAGGAAGTGAAAGATTGTTTTCGGGCAGATAACTCAAAACGGTGCGCGCCGCGTCAATCGCCGAATTTTCGTCATCTGCGGTAACCGCGGAAATACCGTTTGCAGAGAGCATTTCGGGTGAACCGACGGTTTTATTGCCCGCAACATTTGCCGGGGTAACATACATAAGCGCGTTTTTTGAAACCACAACAACATCGGCGGTATTTGCAAGTATTGCGCCGGCACCCGAACAAACGCCGAGAACCACCGATATCTGCGGAACAACGCCGGAAATATTATTGGAGGATTTTATGAGGCTGCTGTATGCCGCCAAAGAGTTGACGCCGTCCTCAAGTCTTGCACCCTTTGAATCGTAAATTCCTACAACGGGCGCGCCTGTAACGGCGGCAAGGTCATAAATTTTTTTGATTTTTTCAGCCTGCAAGGGGCACATTCCGCCTGCCTTGACGGTAACATCCTGCGAAAATGCGTATACCGGCTTTCCATCCACGGTACCGCAGGCGGTTATTACTGAACTTTTCTCGCCGTCTTCTTTTAAAAATTTATCAAACTCCGTGAACACGCCGCCGTCAAACAATGCCTTTAATCTAAGGCGAGCGGGCGTATCGGCAATATTTTCGAGTTCGGTTTTAAGCTCATCAAGACTCATTTATATTCCTCCCACAAATAAGCAATTCAAAATGTAACCATTTTATAGTATAAATCAAAAAAAGCAACATTTCAAGTGAAACATTGCTTTAAAACCGATTTTA
>CAVKHV010000042.1:0-13595 GCA_963656085.1 Agathobacter sp. | reverse complement strand
TTACAAAAAGTGTGCAAGTTATTTTTCTAACTTACACACTTTATTTTACAAGCTCAATTGCCCTGAAAATAATATTTCAAATCAATGTCTTTACAATACTTTTCGGCTGCATCTAAAAACTCATCCGAAACAACCTCGGTAGTTAAAGAGTGCATAGTGCAATCATAACTCAAGTTAATTTTTGCCAAACAATTAATGCCGGGAATCAAGTCTGTGATATATGGTGCAATTTCTGTATTAATATCTGGATGTGATATTATAATCCTCATAACATTATCGTTATAGGTTTTAGATAGGAATAAAACGAGGTTTTCTACTTTTTTCTTGTTCCATTTCGTTCGCAAGTCCTTTATTAATATTTTTGTACCATTATCGCTGAGATCCTCGTCAATAGAAACCGAAGAAGAACTCCAATCTGTTTCCCAAACAACACCGGGGAACCCATCTTTTTTGGAAATCACAGAGGCAGCTTGGCCTAGTCTTGCCAAAGCAAAACGTCCCACGCCTTTAGAACCTGCCAAAACACGTACCTGATTATTTTCAAGTACCGTTTTATAGTCTTTCGTGCTTTTTCCTACGTGCATCCACTTTAACTTAATATCATCAATGTTCATTCCTATTCCATCATCGATGACTGTAAGTAAATCTTCTTCAAATATTAATTTTACAAAGGATGCACGGGCATCATACGCATTCTTGACCAATTCTAAAATTGCAGATTCATCAGTAGAAAAGTTTTGTACGCCCAATAATTCGGCAATGGTTTTGTCTTCAATTACGTATTGTAGTTTTTCCATTTCATTGCCCTCCTATAAAAAGATAGTTATTGATATCTTTGCAAGTTACTCGTAAAGATTTACCACTAATGTTTATACCTATATTTTGCACATACTGTAAGAATTGTTCGCTTTTAAGTATTTCAATAGCATCATTCAAACTATACTCCGGATTCTTCACAGTAATATATATTCCTGAAAAAGGAATCGTATTGGCATCAACTTCATAGATTTCTACTGCATTTGTGATTATTGTAGAAATAAGAAGTTTTTCCTTATTTAAGTGTGCCAGGGCTTGTGATCTGCCGTACTCAAACCAAGTTGCTTTTTCATCACTATTTCTTGCGTCAAGCTCTTTATAGTATTGTTTTAAATGCTTCGCCGTATTCGGGAAAAGCTCGTCGAAAGTTTCTTCAGGATATCGGCAGAAACTCTTATCAGCATAGTAATATGGAAAAATTATTTTTTTCTTTTTCTTATATCTTAGAGTTTTAGGACTAACCGCATCCCTCAAGATATTTTGCTCCAAATTTTCTTCGCTAATGCACGCATCATCCACTATAAATGCTTTGTTACAAAGAGTGGCTATGGTTATAGAAGCATTAAAAATGTCACCAAATCTAAGCATTTTCTCATCCTTATTGTAAGAAACTGAAAACATCCATTTATCACCAAGAGAGTGACGACAAAGACTCCTTTTTGTGCCTTCAGTAATGTTTTCATAGTGTATGTTTTCACTTAAGTTTTCTTTGTCATACAAAAAGATGCTTACTGAGGTCAAGGTTTTATCGAACAATTTTTTATCAGGATAATCTAGCACAGTAGAAACATGGCCTACGAGAAGTTCCCTTAATTTTTTTGCAAAAACATTCTTATAAATGTTATTTGGAATTAATTGAACAAGTTTTCCGGTTTCATTCAGATGTTTAATGCCCGATTCAATGAAAGCATAGCAGTAGTCAAATTTTCCTATTGCACAGGACTCGAACTTCTCTTTAAGTGTCTTTCTGCTATCTGCATCCATTTCCTTGTAAGAAATATATGGAGGATTCCCGATAATATAATCAAAAGAAACGTTGAGTTTCATGGATAATGCGTTATCGTTGAAAAGATTCCACTTTACAGCGGGAATACCATAGGATTCAAGTATAGCGTTTAATTCTGTAACACAATTATTATAAAGAGTTTTGTCCAATTCAATTCCGTATATATCATGGGCTAATCCAGCTGAAATAGATAATAAATCAACACCTGCTGCAATAGCGCTTTCTATATATCTAACAACAATTGCTTTTAGAATGTTGCCTGAACCAAATGAGTTCTCTAATATAGTTTTTTCCATAAGGTCAGTGTTATAATTCACAAGATTCAACATTGTATCTACCAATGCCGATGGCGTGAATTTTTGGCACTTGGTTTTATTTTCCCCAATTTCTAATATAGAACTCATTTTATCACCATTCATTGCTTAAAGTTTATTTTCATAGATCATCCAAGTTTTTCGCCTTTGAAATAAGTTCATAAGATGAATATCTCGGAGCCTGCGGAGCTTGGCCTTTCTTCTTTCCAAGACCAATTTTATGGATTTCAATTCTTATGCCCTAAACCAACACTTCCCACTTGCCGTAGCGTTTGCCGCTTTCACGGAGGATATAATTTTTATCTTGCAGCGATTTCATAATTCGCTTGATTGTTGCAATGGATTTTCCAGTTTGTTCTGCAATCTCTTGCTGTTTTATCGCCGGGGTCTTTGCGACCAATTCTAAAACCGCAAGCTCTTCTAAAGTACAGTCCAAAGTATCAAATTGATACTTTGAAACTTTGGGATTGATACTTTGGAGAGCACTTTCATCCGCATAATCAATGTGCATATAACGGTTTTTGAGTTCGTGGTTTGTACCGAGCAGGAGATTGGAGAAAAACAATTCCAAAAACTTTGTGGTGGAATGAACACCCTTTTGCAAATTATTATAGTTTGCCCGGACCAGTGCGTTGCGGAAATACCAAGAGTTTTCACGGAACGCATCGTTATTGACACGAAATCCAAAGGTCTTCATATATTTAATTATAAACACGGCGGTGGCTCTTGTGTTACCTTCGCCGAATGGATGAATCTGCCAAATGTCGGAAGCAAATTTCGCCAAATGCTTTACAGCCGCATCAACGGACAAGCCTTCGTAAGAAAATTGCTTCTCGGTGGCAAAGTCATAATCCAAAGTTTCTTTGATACTGTTCCAATCTGCATAGATGACTGTATCGCCGTTCAGCACCCATTCTTTCTTTGTGATGTTGTACTGTCTGACTTGACCTGCGTGACTGAACACACCCTCAAATAATCTGCGGTGAATGGTGAGCCACTCGGCAGGGGAGAACTGGAATGCCTTTTCACCTAACAGCTTTGCAATTCTTGCCGAAACAATATCCGCCTCTTTGGTTTCGTTTTCCGTTTCGGTGCGGACAGAGCGTTGTTCATAATAACTGTGAATCCGCTTCTGCGCTTCATCAATGGTGATTTTGCCCTCGATATGCTCTTTGGCGGTGTCCAGCAAATAGGCAGAAGTATTCAGCCCGTCAACCGCCTGCAAGCCGATGGCGGTCTGCCAAGCTTCACTTTTCTCGGCTCTGTCGGGTTCGCCCTGCTTTATATATTCTTCAAGTTCAAATTGCCAATTTTTATCCGGCATATTTGCACCTCATTCCTTGCTTAATTCTTCCGTCTTGAAATTTGCGTAACCATTTGGAATACAACCCATATTTATTTTGGACTGTTTGATAGACATCAAGCGCCATTTTCTATAAATTTATAAACCTTTATAATATCTTTCAACTAAAGCAGCCATCAACTTACGACGCTCACTAAGGAAATTATCATAGGATGACACATCCATTTTATCAATACCGGTTGGAATACAGTTTTCTGAAAGGTTAGACAAAAGAAGTGACTCGTCCGAAATATTGCCCAATTCGATTTCCTTGGTTTTACACTGTTGTTTTGCCTTGGTGAAATATACTGTAGGTGAATCGTCGCTTATTGCTTTGTTAACTTGAGTATCAAGGTAAATGTAGTTTGCGACCTGATTATATTTTGTCTTATTGGTTACCCCATTGTTCTTGAGGTATGCACGTGGGAAAATATGATGTACATCGCCGGCAATTGTAACAAGATCGGAAATCTTAGTTCCATTCATAAGCATTGAGTTGCAGTTAAGATTGATTTGTGCCGCAATAAAGGTATTAAATGCAGGGCTGTTTATGGATGATGTTTCCAAATTTTGAGGAAGCGTTACTGTCCAGAAAGAATTCGAGAGGGAAGATGCTTCTACATCTGCAAGAAAGTTCAGAAATCCTTTCTCGGCAATACTTCTCATGTCTCTGTCCATTACAGTTTCAGGAGAACCTATGTAACGGGATGTCAGAGTGGACATAACAAACCACTTTTGAACATAACGCTTAATCTGGGCATTCGGGATAGTTGGATCATCAAGCAACATCAAATACAATGTGTATGCAAAATCAAGCGTCATAGCCGAATTTAATAACTTGTGAGAAATGAATCCGGCACCTTTTATTGCCATAATAAATTGAGCAAAGTTGTACTCGTTTATAAAGTTTTGAATACCCTTATCAAGTTTACGATAAGATTCATCAACAATATCATCACGGTATTCTTTTGTTTCAAAATCTCTGCCTGAGAGCAAACTCACAAGATCTGAAAGTTTTCCTCTGCGGAACTGGTGCATAAAGGAAACACGAAGCATATCGCCATAATCAGGATCGTAAATATCATCATAATCCTTTGAAAGCCATTTGATTTTGGAAGCATATTTTGAATTTTGAAACTCTTCATCATTTGTTATATGAGAATAAAATTCCGGCTTAACAGCGAGATGACAGAAATAATCAACTGTTTTTCTCAATATATTGCCGCCGTGTTCGATGTCGGCCGCCATTTTAGACATTACAAAGTCAGATTGACTGAGTGCTGTGCCTTTGGAGTTGATACGAATGAAAATTTCTGTAACTTCATCGATATCAAGCGAATGATCAAGTTCAATTACTCCGATTTGACGATTTGCAATGCCTTTCAGTGCGGTAATAGCTTTATTAATATCGTTAGGTTTGATGCCATCGTTGTCTTCACAGTATTTCATAGCAAAATCAAATGGATCAAAATTGCTATCGAAAACAACAGAAATATCAGGAATCCACTTTTTATTTTTTATATGAGAAGCATCTTGCACTGCAAAGCGTTTGGTTTCATCTGTAGCGAGTGGATTAAATGCAATCTTGATGCGATCCTTGTTGAAATCTTCATCAAGTACCTCTTTGCCGGAAATTGCCGCCATAAGTGAAGTAATACGCTGTTGACCGTCGATGAGAATTTTTTTACCATTGGCTTTTCCGCCATCTTTAGTCTGCACATCAGGATTTTTCCAAGTAATAATATACCCGGTAGGATAACCACTATATAATGAGTCTATCAAATCTCTAACTTGACTTCTTTTCCATACAAAGGGACGTTGTATTTCGGGAATTACAAAATCCTCAGCTTCAATTAAACCAAGTATTGCACTTATGGAGTATTGCATTAAAGTAAACTTTTCACCTAACATAATTATAGTTCCTCCGTCTTGAAGGTCGTGTAACCCTCGTAATAATAACTGTGGTCGATGCCCTTCATATAGACCTCACGGCTATCCACATCATCCGTGAGTGCGTTTTTCAAAAGATGTTTAATTTCGATATCTTTTATCGGGCTGCGCTCCATTGCAAGAAGATAATCTTCTTTATCCACCTTACTCCAATCAACAACTCTGTGTAGCTCGGTTTTGAAAATGAGGTCAAGCCAAATGCGGGTGCTGCGCCCGTTTCCTTCTCGGAAAGGGTGGGCAATATTCATTTCCACGTACTTCTCGACTATTTCGTCAAAAGTGGACTGCGGCATTTTATCAATGTTGGCAAGTGCCGCTTCGAGGTACATTAACGGAGCAAAACGAAAGTTGCCCTTTGAAATGTTTACGGTTCTCAGTTCCCCGGCAAAATCGTAAATTTCATCGAAAAGACACTTATGAATCGCTTTGAGGGCGGAGAATTTTCCCGCTTCCAATTGATCAAGCACTCCATTTTCAAAAAGCTCAAGCGCTTTTTTCTTGCTGATGCGTTCTTCCTTGCGTGCAAGGTCGGCAGAGCTTGTCAGCCCCAATTTATTTTCAAGTGCCATAGTGCACCTCCGAGTTAATTTACAAGATATTTAAGCACAAAAAACAGTCCGATAAGCGCTGCAATAATCAATAACACAATCCATCCGGTGGCTTTCTGCGCTTTCTTTTTTGAGGAAACCGGCTGTACAGGATATGTATGCCGTAACTGTGGAGATTGGCTTTGCTGTTTTGGTTTTGCGGCAGGCTGAGGTTTTGTCGCCTTTCGGTACATAGCAAGCGGGTCGCTTTGATTCATAATTCTATCGTAAAAATCGTCAATCCACTGCGCATCGCCGTATTCGCACATATTCTCTTCCATGCAATTTGGCTCGTGGGCAATTTGATTTCGAATCCACCGATAGTGTTTAAGACGTTTAAAATCTTCGTCCCAGCCTTGAACCAAATAAGAACCTTTTGGCGTACTTTCCATCTCAGCTATATAAGCAGAAACCCCGTGTTGAGTACGCAGCATATCGCCGCATAGTTTTTCAAGATGTTTATATGAATCTATAAAGCCCATAGCTTGTCTCCCAATCCGTATTACTTATCCGCCGCAACGCCGGATTTCATCCAGGCATCCACTTCGCTGATTTTGAATTTCCACAGTCTGCCGATTTTAGCGGCGGGCATTTCTCTGCGCTCGATCCAGTCAAGAACGGTATCACGGCTTACGCCCAAATATTCCATTATTTCTTTCATCGAATACCATCGCTCAATGTTGTTATCCATAGTGAAACCCTCCGTTTTCACGAAAATACAATTTTACAGTATATATTATACCACATTTTTTGAAATACCGCAAGGTTTAACAGGGGTTTATTCGGGGTTTGTAGGAAAAAATCATAAATCGCACGGCAGAAAAAAGCCTTCTTTCGAAAAAAATCGAGAGAAGGCTTTGAAACTATTCCTGTCCGTCTGTGTGCGGCTAATGATAAAATGGCATCCTTGGTTTTGCGTTATGGCTATTAATGCGTGGCAGGTTTTCGAGCGGGATAGCGTAGAATCGCTCCTTGATAAAATTTCCGTTCATGTTGTCAATGATTTTTGCAGCCTGTTCTGCATAAGCACCGGTCACATCAAATTCCGCAAGGCGGACGATCTGAAAGCGATATTTTCCGGCGGCGGTATACAGAATTTCTCCGGCTTTTCCGTCACCGTAAGGCGTATAGGCATATCTGGCTGACTGCACTATTTTCTTGTCTTTTTCTTTTATGACCTTTATATCTGTTTGCTTTAAGAAAACGCCGTCGCAAAAGCCCAAGTCGCAAAGTTTCTTTGCAAATTTTTCGATTGACACCTTGCGCTTTTTCTCAATACTTTTTTCGCCCGACGCACCTTGTTTTAATGCAATTTCCGCATAGGTGATTGGCTTGAAAACACCGAAGCAGTCAAAACATACGCCGAGGGAAAGAGATAAAATCTGCTTATCCTTTGGCGTGATTTTATCGGCAGCGGTGCGGAAATTGTCACGGTAAATACTGCGCAGCACCTCCTTGAACAGGGATACGGACGGGTCTTCAATCAGCTCGTCCGAAACAGTGCCGTCCGCCGCATTTTCATTTTCTTCTGTCGGGACAATGCCGACGGGATATTCGCAAGCCTTGCCGACAGCAACAAGCTCGGTGACTTTTTTCTCTGCAAATCCGGTTTCCTTTACGGCAAGCGCAATACGCGCATCGGCGGAAAGCTCGGGAACGCTGTTATAAATGCGCATAACCTTACGCAGCTCGGCATACCCGTTTTGCGTCGGCACGGTGCAGGCGTTTTTCGTTGTGCGGATATAATCCAACTGCCGCGTTACCGCTGCTTTTTTCACATACTGCAACAGCGGAATGGGGTCGGCGGCATCATAGCTGAGAAAAGCAAACCACAGGGTTTCCAAAAAGATCTGCTTAATATCTTCGGTGTCGTCCGCAGACAGATTATAATGTGAAACGAACCGCTCGGCACGGCTTTGCAGCACCGGCTCATAAGCGCAGATAAACGCTTCAAAGTATCCTTTATCCCGGCTTTTGATTGCCTCAACAAAATATGCGTTCAAATCATCGAACCGCACGCCGTTTTTATCGCTTTCGGTAAAGGCAGATGCGCGTTCGATTTTTTCTTTGCAGAAATATTTGATACGCAGAATTTCATCGTTGATTTCCCAAAGCCGCAGATTACCCGAACGGGCAGAAGAAAGAATATCGTTCCATACCGTCGGCTCGTGCAGCCGCTTATCCGTAATGCCGCAAAGCAGTTTTTCGGCTGCCTTTTTGTATTCGGCGTCCATACGCGCACCTCCTTCCCAAGGAAAAACAGAATTATTTTTTACCCAGTGCCGCTTTTGCTTCAGCAATCAGATTCCGTAAAACCATATCCTGCTCATACTGATTTTGCGCGTAATCAAAATCAATCTGCGCCTCTTCATAATGCCGTTTGGCAAGTTCGATTGCCTTATCGCACACATCCACATCATATTTGGCGGACGGAAGATTTTTATTGGTTTTGTGTTTTTCGTTGCGCAGAGAACCGTATCTTTTTTTCCAAATCACATAGCCGAAACCGTCCTTTTTCTTTTGCTTCGGCATATTCAGTTTGTTTTTTGCAACATAGGCGCAGGGAACGCCGTACTCCGGATTGACGGTGCTGCAATACAATTGCTTGTGCGCCGTTTGCATAAAGAAAAATCGGTGGCAAACTCCGCACTGCCAAGAATAATGCCCGGCGGCAAGCCCCTCGAACATATCGGTAACATAGAAGTTGAGCATACGGTCGAAATGGATGCGGCGGCCGAGCACAGCCGAGCCGTTCTTATTTTCAAGGACAACCGGCGCCATCCAAACGCCCGGTTCAAGCGTAAAATTGTGCGTGATTTCCGTGGCGTTCAGTTCCTCGATCCATTCCGCCACGTCTTCACTTCCGAAGAATTCTTTTGTAAAACCGGCAAGGAGCACTTTGTCCCGAAATCCGTTCTCAGTGAGATTTACAAAATACATCATTGCCTATGACGAAAAAAAGAACACGAAAAAGACTTGCGCTGCTATCCGGCGGCGTTGACCGCCGCCGAGGCGGCGGAGATTTTGCGGGTCAGCACCAAGACCGTATACAAGCTGATAAAAGAAAAATCTCTTCCGGCGGTGAAGGTCGGCAGAGAAAACCGCATTGCCAAATCGCAACTCATTGACTATCTGCGGCAAAGAGAACGACCGGGTTCGAACCCAAAGGTCTGTTTTCTTGAGAAAACTCCCGAAAAAGTCTGGACTTGTGCGGTGAGTTGTGATATTGTTCGTGTCGGCAAAAACAAAAAAGGAGTGAAAGCAAATGAATGCCATGACTACACTTGCAGCCAGCGTACAGGCTAAGAAAGGCCGTCTCTATGCCGTGATACAGGTAAGAGAGAACGGCAAGACAAAACCTGTATGGCGTGCACTGGGATTGCCCGAGAGCGCCAACAAATCAAAGGTGAACAAAGCCTACCGAGAGGTGGTGCAAGCCTTTGAACAGTCCTACGCCGAGCAGATCGCGCAGAACAAAAAGCCTGCCTCGGATATTCCGATCTACGATTATATGTGCGCCTACTATAAAAAGATTGAGAAAAACATTCAAAAGAGTACCGCCGAAAGCTACCGCGGAATGATAAACGGTAGAATTCGGCGGTATTTTACTGCCCGCAGGGAATTGACGGTTGGCAGCATCACCGCAAAGGACATTGAGGATTTTTATGATTGGATGTTCGCCTCAGGCGTTGTCGCCAACACCGTTATCCACTACCACACTGTTTTGCACAGCGCCTTCAAACGGGCTTTCAAGGACGGACTCATTGACTCCAACCCCTTTGACCGCATCGACCGCCCGAAGAAAAATAAGTTCACGGGTGAGAACTATTCCGAAGAAGAACTGATTGCCATGTTGGGGCTCATCCGCGGGGATATTATCTATCCGGCGGTCATGTTGGCGGGCGGCTTGGGGCTGCGCCGCAGCGAAGCATTGGGCGCACGGTGGTCGAGAGTAGATTGGGAAAAGAAAACCATACTGCTCGACACCAAAATCATTGAGTATAAAGAAAACGGCAAGGTCATCGTCGAACCCGTGGAGGAAATGAAAAACAAATCCAGCCGCCGCACGCTGCCGCTGCCGGACCCGGTGTATGAAATGCTGTGCGAGGAACGGGAAAAGCAGGACCTGTACCGCCGAATGTTCAAGGGCAGCTACAACCGCAAATACGACGATTATATCTGCGTCGATCAGCTCGGCGGGCTGATACGCCCGAATCGGGTCACGCAGCGATTCGCCGACCTTATCAGGCAATACGGTTTGCGCAAGATTCGGTTTCACGATCTGCGCCACACCTTCGCCAGCATCCTCATCAATCAGGATGTGCCGCTGCTGAATGTATCGACCTTCCTCGGGCACTCCGACCTGTCCACAACGGCAAATATCTATGCCCATCTGGATAAGTCCAAAAAGCAGGAAAGCGCCGATGTAATCAGCAGTATCTTCAATAAAGCAAAAGAATGATGCGCCCACGGCGGGCGCATTTTTGCTGACAGAAAGGATGATTTTATATATGACTCGAAAAGAATTTATGAGCGGGAGCGAACTTCGGCAGTACCTGCACATCTCCACAAGGAAAATGAAATATCTGATGGACAATAACTATATTCCGCACGAAAACACGGGACACACGACCCATAAATATCGGGTGCGGACAGAGGATGCGGTGCGGTTCAAGACCCGTATGGATACCGAGCCGGGCTTTTTATCGGAACTGAGCGGGATGTTCTCCAACCGCACCGAATGGCATCCGCTCCCGATGTTTGAAGCCACCCCGGAAAACTGCGAGGCCTTTCGGCGGTGGCTCGATTCGCAGTGGGCAGAACTGCCAGAGGCTCTGCCCACGCAGACGGCGGCGGAACTTGTCGGCCACAGCCCGCAGCGCATCCACGAATGGATACGGGAAGAAGTACTGATCGGCATCAAGCTCGGCACTGTACAGTACTGCGCCAAAGCGGAATTCGTGAACTTTATGGCGTCGCCACAAAGGCTGGCACACCCGCGCACGGAAAAATACAAGGAGCTGATTCGGGAATTCAAATATGTACAGCGCCGTGACCGTGAGAACGAACAGCGGCGATGTAAAAGAAGAATAAAAAGAGGAGAAAACTTTGATTAAGAAAAAGGTTCTGACACAAGAACAGATAGCCGAAAAACTTGACTATCTTCGCAAGCAGCGTGACGGTCTTATCGTAGGCGATTACAGAAATTATTTATATAAACTGTATATGTACCTCAAAGAACGTTGCTCCGAAACAGAGGACGGCAGTTGCAATCCATATCCATGGCAAATGCTCGTCGCCCTCGGCAGAGGTGACCTTCACAAATCATATCTTGGATACACCTACTGTGACGATCTTGAAGCACTTGGGTATATCAAGATGCAAGGATAAAAAGATTTTTATCATAAAAGATATTGATTTTTAATCCTCTGCCGTAACAGAATGCCTCACCGGAAACGGTGAGGCATCATTTTTTGTTTTTGATGATTTGAATTAAGAGAGAAACGGAACAAAGATTCCCTTATTTTGCACCGTATTTTAAGGGAAAAGGAATGAAAATAAGGGAAAGCCTTTATTGGGTCAGTTTTCGCGGTGTTCATTTATAACGATTTTCTTGATAACGCTTAGTGCTCTATTGTTTTCCAACAGCGTTCTTTCATAAAGCCCGCAATAACAGAGGGGTCTTCGCCTTCATAATACTTCACAAGCAGTTTCTTGAACTCCGGCACTTCGCTTTCGGGAATGACCAAAAAACCTCCGCCATGAGCAATAAGATAATGGTTTGCAAAGATAACAGAAGCGCGTTTATTGCCATCCAGGAATATCTGGGTCTTCATGCAGTAAAGGCAAAGTTTGATGGCAATATTAATGGCATCGTCCTCTTCCCCAATGATCTCAAGAATTTTGTCTTTCACATCCAATTCATTCGGCAGGGGCGGAACATAAGACGAACCGCCTATAGTAACCGGAACACCGCGGATTCGACCGCCTTCTGCAAAAAAGCCTTCATTGACGAGCCTTGCAATATGACTGAGCATATAATAGTCAGAACGGCTTGCAATTACATCACGGTCCAAAATAAACTCCCATGCGTGTTTCAAATTCAAAATTTTTTGCACGTCGGTAGCCGTCATACCGGATACTTTTCCGTTCTCTATGATCTCTTCCGTCTGAGGGAAAGATGTTGCCACACCCTCCAAAACAGCCTGATCATAGATGTTTATTTTCATATTGGCACGTGCAAAGACAATGTTATTTATAACATCGGCAGAAAGGTCATCCTCGGAATAACCGGCTGCGGCAAGCTGCTTTTCAATGCTGCGAAGCGACTTTCTGATTTCACGGGCTTCTCTGGCATTGCGCAAAAGCAGATTATACAGTTCTTCGGTATATACGCCTACATAAGTAGATGTCAGTTTTCCTGCTACACGTTTTCTCACATAAAGGTATTTTCCATCGCCCCGTTCTTTGATTTCGGGCGTGCCGTCATAGGGCATTAAGTTCAGTCTGGCATTGAGGTCAGCGCGACTTCTGAGCAATTCCTGTATTTCGCTATATTGTACTGCCATTGCAGCTCCTCCTTTTGGGGAACAATTCTTTTGATTATTATATCAGAATGTTCCCCAGCAGTCAATGAGTATTGGGGAACAATTTTGAAAAATAATCTTTAATTTTTCTCCCCAATCTTGCAAATACATAATAAATAATATAGTATGCCTTGATTTCGAAAGCAGCAGAAAATAAAAAAGTACGGTATCATAAAACCGTCGATTTAGTAAGATGCGATTACATTACGGCAAGAAACAAAGAGGACGCAAAGCACATTTTTCTTTCTGCCGGTTTGAACCCCGACCGCTAAAATCAACACATGACTTTTGGTGCGGTTACCCTCAACCGGGTGTTTTAAAAATCGGTATTTTTTTGCCCGGAGAAAATTATTCTAACGTCGCAAAAAGTATGCAAGCCTTAAAAGCCTTATTTTATGCGGTATTTGGAGATTTTTTATTCTAATATTCACGGGCGAAAAAGAGCATATAATCGGCTCGAAAAAGCGGAAGAAACACAAAAAATCAGGGTCGGAGAATTTTCACCGAATAGAAAGAACCCTTGAAAACACTGGGTTTTCAAGGGTTCCGTTGGCGGAGAGGATGGGATTCGAACCCATGTGCGATTGCTCGCAAACTGATTTCGAGTCAGCCCCGTTATGACCACTTCGATACCTCTCCATGTATGTTAACTCGGAAAGCCGAGATTAACGCAAATATTCAGTTGTATTAGAATTCCTGTTAGAACTCACGGTGTGCCTGCGGTGGGCAAATGCCCGAAACCCGCACGGTTAAAGGCTTTTCGGAAGATGGGCTTCTGTTAGCCGAAGGAGATTTCGAGTCAGCCCCGTTATGACCACTTCGATACGTCT
This sequence comes from Agathobacter sp., assembly GCA_963656085.1. Lineage (GTDB taxonomy): Bacteria > Bacillota > Clostridia > Oscillospirales > Acutalibacteraceae > CAVALG01. Next base: position 163 of record CAVKHV010000042.1, on the reverse strand, counting down.
CCGAATATTGTGCCGACATCCAGTCAACTATTACATTATATAGGAATTTACGGTGATAGTCAAGTTTTTTATTGCTTGTGCGTTTTTTATTTTAATAGAGTGAATTCTCAAAGTAAATTCCACAGTGGAATTTGAAGTGGAATTTAGTGTGGGAAAGAAAATG
>CAVKHV010000041.1:0-13607 GCA_963656085.1 Agathobacter sp. | reverse complement strand
TATTTTTATCGGTACATATTTTAGCACATTCATTTTCAAAAAGTCAAGATTTTTTTCAAAAAAACGCTAGGAAAGCTAAAAGAGTGAATTCCCAAAGTAAATTCCACAGTGGAATTTACTTTGGGAATTCACGCATCTCACAAATCCGATTTGTTGCTTGACTGACCCTGTAAGCGTTGGCATTTCAATATCCTCGTCAAATGAGATTTCTTTGTGATATCGGGCGCCCGGTTTTTCCAAGCCTAATTGCTGCAGAATTTTAGTCTCGTCCTCAACATATCTATTACGGCGCGCCCGAAAAATCCGCTTACTATATCCACAACCTTGTTACTTCCTGTTCCGCAAAGAGCGCCGGCAAAATAATTCTTGCGGAAACAGAAAGAGCGGCAACCGCAAACGGCATAAAACGCCTGCGGCTTGACTGCGCAGATGACAACCTGTTCTTAATAAAATATTATAAATCTTTAGGGTGCTTGAAAACGGGCAAATTCCGCGAGGGAAACTACAGCGGAATTAAACTTGAAAAAGCCTTGGATTAAGAGCGGATAACGCAGAAAGCCGAGCCTTGCGGCTCGGTTTTCTTAACGCATATATTATATGTATTCATCAAATAACCTTAGTAAGCACAAGCAGCAGAAGCAGTGCGCCGAGCGCAATTCTGTACCAGCCGAAAACCTTGAAATCGTGCTTTTTTATATAATTCATAAGGAATTTTATACAAATAAGCGATACAACAAAAGCCACAACCGTACCGACCGCAAGAACGGCAAATTCCTCAGCGGAAAATGTGTTTCCCTTTGCGAAATATTTAAGCACCTTCACGCCGCTGCCGCCGAACATCGCCGGAATTGACATATAGAACGAGAATTCCGCCGCTGCAACGCGCGAGCAGCCGATAAGCATTGCGCCGATTATGGTAGCACCGGAACGCGATGTGCCGGGAACGAGCGCCAACGTCTGAAAAAGTCCCATATACAGCGCGGTTTTATACCCGATATTTTCGCTTCTGCGGATTGTCGGTTTTTTGGCAACATTCTCTACAAGAATAAAACAAATACCGTAAAAAATAAGCGCCGCGGATACAATTATAACCCGAAAATCCCCCGTCAGCATTTCATCAATTTTGCTGTCAAACGCAAATCCGACTATACCCGCAGGTATGCTTGCAATCAACACCTTTAACCACGTAAGCCAAATGTTTTTGCGCTGCTGCGGCGTTTTTTTGCGCGAAAACGGCCACAGTTTCCCCCAGAACAGTATAACAACCGCAAGAATTGCGCCGAGCTGTATAACAACAAGGAACATTTCCTTAAAGTCTTTCGACATATTGAGTCCCAAAAATTCATCAAACAGTATCATATGCCCCGTGCTTGATATAGGCAACCACTCGGTTATACCCTCAACTATTCCCAAAACTATTGATTTAATGATATTAAGAATAAACAAATCATCATCTCCCGATAAGGTTCTGTTAATTATACGCAGAACATTTCTTTTAGTTTAACATAAAAACAAAAAATATACAATCAGATTATTAAAATCTGCGGTTTCGTAACTTTTTGTGCAAAACGGAATAAAATATTATAGAAGTTTAACAAAAGAGTTTCAGGCAAGCGGCGACAAAAATACAACTTCCCGATTTGCGGGCAAAACCCTTTGTTGAACTTCAAATTTTTTATAAGGGGGAAATAAAATAATATGACAGAAATAAATAACTGCGAATCACCTTCAACCTCGTTTAAAGAGGCGTGCTGTATAGACGCCGGCAGAGTTTATGACTCTTGCTGTGATCGTGATTGCCTTGAGGATTTAAGATGCTATTTTACGGAAGAAGACCAACAAATTATCGGCAGCGCATTAAGCGTAAGGGTAAAGAACGCAGAGGTGTCAAACGTATATGTAAATGTTGAACCGGTATCATTCAACCGCGGGTTCTATTCTTGCGACCTGACCTTCTTTTTCCTTGTTGAGTTTGATGTGTTCACCGCACCTAAAACCTGCCCGCAAACCATACACGGCATCACTTTTTACGAGAAAAAAGTGATCTTATACGGAAGCGAAGGAAGCGTTAAAACATTTTCAAATATATGTACATTAGAGGAAGAATGCAGCGGAACCACAATACCGACTTCCAACTGCCCCCGTTGTTCCGTACAATGCGTCGACCCGATTCCCCTCGCCGCAAAAATATGCGAGTTAAGGGATTGCTTTGAAGGAATCGGCTGCATCCCCGCAGGATTGCAGGAACGCTTAGGCGGCAGTGTTGTAACCGGTTTGCCGGCCGGTTCACCGACAGTTTATGTCACGCTGGGACTTTTCAGCATCGTTCAGTTAATACGTAACGTTCAAATGCTTATACCGGTATACGATTTCTGTATACCCGAAAAACAATGCGCTAATATGACCGACGAACCCTGCGACGCGTTCAGGCGTATTAAATTCCCGACCGATGATTTCTTCCCGCCGAGGCCGAGCAACATAGGCGGTTGCGGTTGTGCAGCCGCAGCGGCGGAAAACGGAACGGACGGTTGCTGTAACAACCGGGATGATAACAGGCAAAGAGGTTAAACATCTTTCAGCGCCGTTGTGCCTTTAAGCACAACGGCGCTGATGTTTACTTTATATAAACTATGCAAAAATCAAACCTCGTAAGACTTGCCTTCCATAATATTTTTAAATGTTTCGGCATCTATCTTTTCGTGTTCAAACAAGGCTTTCGCCACCGCGTGGAGTTTGTCGATATGGGTTTTGAGTATTTCTTCGCCCCTCTTGTACGCATCCTCAACAATACGGTGAATCTCCGCGTCAATGCGGGAATTAACACTCTCGGAACAATTCTGAACGTGACCGTAATCTCTGCCTAAGAACACTTCGTCGTTGCTGTTTCCGTAAAGTATCGGTCCCAAATCTTTGCTCATACCGTACTTCACAACCATATCGCGTGCAATCTTGGTAGCACGCTCAATATCGTTGGAAGCGCCGGTTGAAATATCGCTGTTGCAAAGGCTTTCGGCAATACGTCCGCCGAGCAGCATAACAATTTCTTCTTCCATTTCGGTCTTATACTTGGAAAATTTATCTTCGCTCGGTAAAGCAACCGTCATGCCCAAAGCGCGTCCGCGCGGAATTATGGTTATATAGTGAACTTCATCCTGCGTCGGAAGATAGTATCCCGTAATGGCGTGACCCGCCTCGTGATATGCGGTGTTAACCTTTTCTTTATCTTTAAGCACCCAACTTTTCTTTTCGGGTCCGCCTATAACTTTAAGGGTCGCTTCTTCAACTATCGGTTGCGTAATTGCTTTAAGACCGCTTCTTGCCGTTAAAAGCGCCGCCTCGTTCAAAAGATTTTCAAGGTCTGCACCCGTGAATCCGGCGGTGGATTGGGCAATTGTTTTAAGGCTCACATCCGGTGCCAGCGGCTTACCTCGTGCATGCACCTTAAGTATTTCTTCCCTGCCCTTTACATCGGGGTAGTTTACGGTTATCTGACGGTCAAATCGACCGGGGCGCAAAAGCGCTTTGTCAAGTATATCTGGGCGGTTGGTTGCCGCTATAACTATAACGCCTTCATTTTTACCGAAACCGTCCATTTCAACAAGCAACTGGTTCAGGGTCTGCTCGCGTTCATCGTGACCGCCGCCGAGGCCTGCACCCCTCTGCCTGCCGACAGCGTCGATTTCATCAATAAATATAATTGAAGGTGAATTCTTCTTGGCCTGCTCAAAAAGGTCACGCACCCTTGACGCACCGACGCCCACAAACATTTCAACAAAGTCGGAACCCGAAATTGAAAAGAAAGGAACGCCTGCTTCGCCCGCAACCGCGCGCGCAAGTAAGGTTTTACCCGTTCCGGGAGGGCCCACAAGCAAAACGCCTTTAGGTATACGTGCGCCGAGTTCGTTGAACCTTTGGGGATCCTTTAAGAAATCCACCAATTCTTTCATTTCCTCTTTTTCTTCTTCCGCACCTGCCACGTCGGAAAAAGTCGTTTTTTTATTATCATTTGGTTTCACTTTAACTTTCCCGAATGAGAAGGTCTTATCCGTCCCCATCCCGGAGTTAAAGCGTTTCATCATAAATATCCAAACGAATACCAGTGCGGCAATCATAAGCAGCGTCGGCAGAATACTCATTATCCAGGAAGCCTCACCGCCGCTCTTGTAATCCTGCTTTATCATATCCTTTTCGGATTTCGCTTCTTCGTTATGCTTAAGAACAAAGTCGTTCACGTCGTTGTAAAAAATATCGGCGTTGGCAACATTGTAGCGGTATTCCTTGTTGTCGGATCTTTTGGTGTATTGCAGTTCACCGCTGTAAAGATTCAACTGATATGCCGAAATCTCGTTGTTTTTTATCATATCAACGATTTCGTAATACTTCATACTGCTTTTTTTCTGCGTTGCCGACAAGCCGATCATTACAGCAATGATCAAAATAGCCGGTATACCGATATAAAGCAGAACATTTTTAAGATTTTTATTCAATTAAAGTCAGGCTCCTTTCAAATCGGCTTATTCGTATATTTCCCTTTTTAAGACACCCAATACAGGCAGATTTCTGTATTTATCCGCATAGTCAAGACCGTATCCCACCACAAATTCGTTAGGCACAACGCTTCCTACATAGTCGGCTTTTATATTTGCGATATGGCGTTCGGGTTTATCAAGAAATGTGCATATGCGAACACTGTTCGCACCGCGGCTTTCCAACATACTTGTTATTTTTGAAAGCGTAACGCCGGAATCCAGTATATCTTCAACTATCAGAACATCATAACCCGAAAGATCCTCGGCGATGTCAAGTTTTACCTTTACAACTCCGCTTGTAGCCGTGCTTTTACCGTATGATGAAGCAGCCATAAAATCAATTTCCAGCGGAAGGTCAATAGCACGCATAAGATCGGTCAAAAATACGACCGCGCCGCGTAAAACGCTTACAAGCAAAAGGTTTTTACCCTTATAATCTTTGGTTATCTCTTTGCCGAGGCGCTTGATTATTTCAGAAATCTCATCTTCGTTAAGCAAAATTTTTTCAAGGTCTTTGTACATTTCCAACTCTAACACTCCTCAATGGTTTTAACTGTAAACAGGTTCTTTGAATTGCAGTCCGGCTTGACCCGTTCGCTTATGCCGAACCGTTCAATCCAAATAACACCGTCCCGGTCACAAAGCAACAAAATCTTATCCCTTTCGAATACCGGAATTTTTTCGTCAATAAATAATTTTTTAACACTTTTTGTACAGTTCCGGCCGGATAACTTTATTTTATCGCCCGTTTTGCGTGTTCTGACTGTTAGATTACCAATGATTTTATCACAGTCAAAAACATTTTTTAATAACATTTTGTTAACTTTTCCTTTAACGGGCAATATTTTTAACGCAGGGCATTCAAAAACACCGTTTTCAAGGTCAAGCCCGTACGATATTTTGCCGCTGTCTTCGGTTTCTTTAATGATTTTAAGCCTGCCGCCGGAACTGACGGCAAAGCAGCCGTTTTTAAGCCCTGTTCTGCCGGGTTTAAAACATAAAGCGTCCATTTTATCAATAAAATGTTTCTCGGCGTCGCAATTGACTTCCGATTTATAATACATCGTCAGGACCCTGCCGCGTATTGCCCTATGAAACTTTTGAAGTTTTAAAATATCAAGCGAACCCGACGATAAAACACCGCCGTATTCACGCGCGGCAATTCCTTGCATATAATCCTCATCCGCAGAATTCAGTTCCGCCTCCGCCGAAAGAGTATTTTCCAGATTCGGGTTGAGTTCTTTAAGTTGCGGTATTATCAGTTTTCGTATACGGTTGCGCGAATAATAAATATCGGCATTGGTGGAATCGGTGCAGTAAGATATACCGTTCTTGCGGCAGTAATCTTCGATTTCTTCGCGGGTGCAAAAAATAAGCGGACGAATTACGCAGCCCCTGACTTTAGGAATGCCGCACAACCCCTTCAGCGACGCGCCCCGCACCATATTCATTACCATTGTTTCGGCATTGTCACTTGCCGTGTGCGCCGTTGCAACGACACCATTCGCAACCCGCGAGAAAAATTTATATCTTTCCTCACGTGCGGCAAGTTCCAGACTTTTGCCTGCGTCCCTCGCTATTTGCGGTATCGGCAAACGTTCGCAAAAAAGTTCAACTCCCAATTTTTCACATTCGTCCTTCACAAACCGCTCGTCGCGATCCGCTTCTTCACCGCGAATACCGTGGTTCAGATGCGCGGCGGTAAGTTTGAATCCAAACCGTGATTTTATATCGTTCAAAATATAAAGCAGACACATCGAATCCGCTCCGCCCGATACCGCTGCGGTAACTTCGTCTGCGCCGTCTAACATACTGTACCGCTCTATGGCGGAAATAACCTTTTCTATCATTCGTCAAAATTTGCAACAGAAGTGAATTTTGTAAACTGTCCGTCCCAGTATAAATCAACCGTTTTAGTTGTACCGTGGCGGTTTTTGGCAATAATACACTCTGCTTTGTGTTCGTCAATTACTTCATTGGGATCCTTTTTATCCGAGTCATAATACTTATCCCTGTATATGAAAAGGACAATGTCCGCATCCTGCTCTATAGATCCCGATTCACGCAGGTCGGAAAGCGCCGGTTTGTGCGACCTGCCCTTGCTTTCGGTACCTCTCGAAAGCTGGGAACAGACTAAGACCGGGATTGCAAAATCTTTAGCCAACTGCTTGAGTTTGCGCGTAATTCCCGAAATCTCCTGAACACGGTTTTCGGTTTTCACAGCCGATTGCATAAGTCCCAAATAGTCGATTATAACAAGATCCGCAGGTTTTTTCATACGCAACAGTTTGGCTTTGATTTCCGGCACCGTGATACCGGGCGTTTCGTCAAGATATATGTCCGCCTTTGCAAATTTTTCGGCAGCCTGCCCGAAGCGCACAAGTTCCTCGCCGTCCAGTTCGCCCGTACGGAATTTTTCGCTTTTAATTCTCGCTTCGCCCGATATCATTCTTTGAACCAACTGATCCCTTGTCATTTCAAGTGAAAAAACAACGACCGTCTTGCCGGAATTAATCGCAGCATTGCGCGCTATATTAAGCGCAAAAGAAGTTTTGCCCATACCGGGACGCGCGCCGAGTATTATAAGGTCGGACTTGTGCAAACCGGTGATAACGCTGTCAAGCCCGGATATCCCCGTCGGAATACCGATATAATCTTTGCGTTTCTCGGGGTCGGCAAGATTGTTAAGTCGTATAATCGTTTCGTTTTTAATAACATCGGAAAATTTAACAAGTCCCGCAACTTCCCTGCCTTGCCGAATATCGTATATCTTCTGTTCGGCATAATCAAGAAGTTTATCGGCTTTTGTCGAAGTATCCGAAGCCTTATCAACAATATCACGCGAGGCAATCACCAGCGAACGCATATAGTATTTGTCGCGTATGATGTTCGCGTATGTTTCAATATTGGCAGAGGACGGCACCGCCTCAATCAGTGAAGTCAGGTAAGCCTTTGCCCCGATGTCTTTAAAAAGGGGGTCGTTTTTTATCTTCTCAAGTATTGTAACAAAATCCTCGTTATTAAGTCCCGAATCAATTGATTCAATCAATATTTCAAATATGCGCCTGTTTTGCGGAATGTAAAAACAGTCCGGCTTTAAAATATCAATAACATTATTAATTGACGGAGGATCTATAAGTACAGAACAAAGCACTGCCTGTTCCGCTTCATTGGAAAAAGGCAGGGACGCACCCTCAAACAAATTGTTGTTTAACTCAGGCATAATAAACTCCGTTCAGCCGAAAACCGGCAAATTAGTTAGGTTTAAATATAACGCGTGGGAATTTCCGCCGAAATTTTATTCTTCTACCTTTACGGTAAACGAGGCGGTTATCCCGGTGTATAGTTTGACCTCTGCGGTGTATTCGCCGTAGTTTTTAATATCGGCTAAAACTATTTTCTTTTTGTCTATCGGCATACCGAAAGTTTTTTCAGCCTCGGCAGCAACTTCTTTGGAAGTGACCGAGCCGAAAAGCTTCCCGTTTCCGCCGGATTTAGCGTGAATAATGACCGTACCGCCGTTGATTTTCCGTGCGTTTGCCTGCGCCTCGTTCTTTTCAACCTCTATATGATGCGCCTTCGCAGCTTCACGGTTGTTAAAATCATTCATAGCGGCAGCGTTTGCCTCAACAGCCAATTTACGCGGAAAAAGAAAATTTCTTGCATACCCGTCCGATACCGTAACAAGTTCGCCCTTTTTACCCTTTCCTTTTACGTCGGCATTCAAAATTACCTTCATATTAATTCACCCTTTCTTGTTTGAAGTGTTTTGCATTTCCTCAAATTCTTTAATTGCATCGGTTAAAGCATTCTGCGCAACCGAAAAATCCGTTGTGTCTATCTGGCACGCAGCCATAGTTCTGTGACCGCCGCCGCCCAAAAGTTCCACAATCACCTGCACGTTAACGACACCGAAACTTCTTGCCGAAATGTTTATGCAGTCACCGGTTTTGCACATAACGAATGAAGCGGATATGTCATTTATGCTAAGCAGTTCGTCAGCCGCCTGAGCCGCTATCATACGCACGTTTTCGTCATCGCCGATATCGGCTCTGGCAATTGCGTATTTTCCGTAAACAGCAGCGGAAGCCACGATTTGCGAGCGCATTTTAAAGCATTGCATAGACTCCGAGAAAAGTTTTTTAACAACGACCGGATCCGCCCCGCGCTCACGCAGAAAAGCTGACGCCTCAAACGTGCGTACACCGGTGCGTAAAACGTAATTTTTTGTATCAAGCATTATGCCCGACAAAAGCGCGTCGGCTTGAAGTTGCCGCAGCGATTTCGGATTTATGTACTGGATAAGTTCGGTTACCATTTCACACGCGGATGACGCAGCCGGCTCGTTGTAAAATATCACGGCATTGTTTATGTAATCAACCGAACGCCTGTGGTGATCTATAACCACTACGTTTTTGCAGGCTTCGAACAGTTCCTTATTTTCCAAAACGGCAGCCCTGTGCGTATCAAGTATAATAAGAAGCGTGCTTGCCGTAATGTAAGGTATAAGCCTTTTCGGGTCCGTAACCTCAAAATTTTCATCGATCGTTTCTATCCTCTGAAGTAAAGAGGACGCCATCGTTTTCTTTCTGTCAATAATCAAATGCGCCTCGTGTCCGAGTTGCTTGACGGTGCTGTACAAAGCGTAGCAAGAGCCCAAACTGTCAAGATCCGAAAACGAATGACCCATCAATATAACCCTGTCGCTGCCGTCAATAAGTTCCTTAAGACTCGACGCTATAAGCCTTGCGCGCACCCTCGTCCGCTTTTGCACCGACGCATTCACGCCGCCGAAGAATTTAAATTCATTGTTCGGCATTTTAATCGCTGCCTGATCTCCGCCGCGTCCAAGCGCCATATCAAGCGCCTGTTTCGCAAGTTCCTCACATTCCGACATATTGGAACCGCCGCGCCCGACCCCTATCGAAAGAGTGGTGGCGATATCGCCGGACTTTATCTGTTTAACACTTTCAAGAATGTCAAACTTGTTTTCAATAAGATGATTGTAGGTTCTTTCTTCAAAAATCATCAGATAACGGTCGCCCGTCATACGGCGGACGATCGCCGAACTGTCGGCTACCCATTTTTCGATTTCGGTCTGAACCGCGCTCTTAAACGCGCTGAGTTCGCTGTCCTTAATATACGAAAGTTCATCAAGGTTATCAATAGCCACAATGGCAACTACCGGACGGGATTGCTCATATTTATACCTGTACCTGATCTCGGTCGTCACATCAACAAGGTAACAAACCGTAAAATTGCCCGAAGCGTTTATGACCGAGGAAGCGTATATCTTAAATATATGCTTGTTGTTAACAAACTCCGAAACGCCGGAGGCAGCCAACTCGGCTGAACATTTGTCGCCTATAAGCTGAGAAATGTTTTTCCCTATATAGGATTCAACCGAAGGCAGGCTTTCCGACATAGCGTTGTTGTACCATACCGTCTCGCCCGCCGAAAGTATAAGAACGGGTATTTTCAGTTCAGTAAGAGCAACGGATTCGGCGGAGGAAAGTTTTTTGGAAACCTCGGTCAAAATCTTCTTTTGCCGTTTGCCCAGATTGAGCAGGCTTAACGTTATGCATAAAACCGCAATAGCAAATGAGGCTGCCGACACGGCAAACGCCCACGAAACGGGGAAACGGAAACAAGCCGTAACCGAAACCGCCGCAAGCAGCAAAAGCAGAACAATATTAACCTTGCCGTATCTCCATAATCTTTTCAAAAACGGTCACCTTCAATCAGGCTGACGGAAATCGAACCCCGTCACGCCTGCAAACAATAATTTTCGTCTTTTTTATTTCATCACTTGTAACACGACAGCTTTACGAAATCGGACGCAGGCAAAGCGCTGAAAATCGGTAAGTGAAACCGCAGCAGCGTTCGATTCCTGCCGACCGACTCATACATCCATTATTACGGGCAGTATCATCGGGCTGCGCTTCGTCTGCGAATAAAGGAATTTTGAAATATCGTCGCGAACCTTTGATTTTATCGCATTTCGGTCGCGAATGTTTGAAATATAACACTGCTCAAGCGCGTCGCAGGCAATGTTTCTTGCCTCGGTCAGCAATTCTTCCGACTCGCGTACATACACAAATCCGCGTGAAATAACATCGGGGCCCGAAACCACCTCGCCGGTAACGTGATCCATTGATATTACAACAACAAAAATTCCGTCCTCGGCAAGATGTTTGCGGTCGCGCAGAACCACACTTCCGACATCTCCGACTCCCAAACCGTCTACCATTACCCTGCCGGCAGGAACACTGTCAACAATTTTCATCGAATTTTTCTTTAATTCAATTACATTTCCTATATCGGCAATAAGAATATTTTTGCGGTCTATCCCCATAGTCTCGGCAAGGAAAGCATGTTTTTTAAGATGCTTCTGTTCGCCGTGCGCCGGAATAAAAAACTTCGGCTTTACAAGGCTGAGCATAATTTTTAGTTCTTCCTGACACGCGTGCCCGGAAACGTGAACATCGTACATTCTTTCGTAAACCACTTCCGCGCCCAGCTTTATAAGTTCGTTAATAACGCGGCTTACCGTTTTCTCGTTCCCCGGAATCGGCGTCGCCGAAATAATTATCATATCGTGAGGACTTATGCGAACCTTGCGGTGATCGCTGAATGCCATACGGTGCAACGCCGACATCGGTTCACCCTGCGAACCGGTCGTGACTATAACAAGCTGCTCAGGCGTGTAGTTGTTTATCATATCTATGTTTATAATAACGCCGTCCGGTATTTTCATATAACCGAGTTCCCGCGCAACTTCAACCGCCTTTTCCATACTCCTGCCGGATATCGCAACCTTGCGTCCGCACCTGACAGCCTCGTCAATTATCTGCTGCACACGGTGAATGTTTGAAGAAAAGGTCGCGACTATTATCCGCTTACCGTCAGCATTTGCAAACAAACGGGAAAACGACGTCCCGACAACCTTTTCGGACATAGTGTAACCGGGCCGTTCCGCATTGGTGGAATCCGAAAGCAGCGCAAGCACCCCGTTTTTACCAAGTTCGGCAAATCTCGCAAGATCAATAACATCACCGTCAATAGGCGTCGTGTCGATCTTAAAGTCGCCTGTCTGAACAACGGTCCCCGCCGGGCATTTTATCGCAAGGCCTACCGCGTCGGGTATAGAGTGGTTAACGTGGATAAGTTCAACCGAAAAACAGCCGAATTTTACAACATCGCCCGGCACAACCTTGTTAAGTTTTGCGTTTCCTAAAAGTTTGTGTTCCTCTAATTTACCTTCTATAAGTCCTATGGTCAGCGGCGTCCCGTAAACCGGAATGTTCATATGCTTTAAAAGGTACGGTATCGCACCTATGTGATCCTCGTGACCGTGGGTTACGACCAAACCCTTTATCCTGTCTGCATTTTTTATAAGGTAAGTGAAATCGGGAATAACAATATCTATTCCCGGCATCTCCTCGTCCGGAAATGCCATTCCGCAATCGACCAAAAACATATCGTCCCCACATTCATACAGTGTGATGTTTTTGCCGATCTCATTAAGTCCGCCGAGCGGCACTATCCTCAGCGGCACCGCAGGGCTGCCCTGTCGGCGCGGCTTCTTTGCCGTACCTTTGGCAGTGCCTTTAGCCGCGCTTTGCGTGCCCGAAACACCCGACGGACCGTCGGTCTTTGTGCGGTATCGGCGCTGCTTCGCAGCGCCCGCGGATGACTGCTTACCGACGGTCTGGCTCCTATTCTTTTGTTGGTTCGCCATAAAATTAAATACCTCCGTAAATATATATATTCGTTACAGCCGCGTCGCGGGCTGCCTGTTTGCACAGTTTGTAATATTGAAAAGTCCTGCGGACAAAAACTACTCCATATTAAAATCCTATACTATAACATTTTACCTAAATCGGCGCCGTATGTCAAGCAAAAAGGCGGTTTATTCCCCAATAAGATAAGTTCGAGCGTCCAAAATCAGTTCCGACGGTATCCGGAACCCATCAGGCTAAAATATGCCCCGTTTTATAAAATATATACAGCTGATACGCGTTATCGGCTCAGTTCGCAGTATGCTTCGTAATTTGTAAGGAACATTATGCCGTTCCCTGCCGAAACTTTTTTAAACAGGTTCTCAATCACCTGCCAGTTTCCGTTACGCTCAAATTCAAATGTGTGACCCCATACATAAAACAGTTTATCTTCATCGCCCTCGTAACCGATAAATTCATCTGCCAGTGTTTGCAATTCCGAGTCATCGTGATGGCAGGAAGGGTTAAGCAAAAGCCAATTTCGCGGAATACATAAATTATGTGCGGCGTTGACCGTGCGCGCGTAAACTATGCCCTGTTCGGCGAGAATTTTGCAGCATTCACCGTCATACGTGCCGAAAGGATAGGCAAAACCTTTAGGACGTTTTCCGGTTATTTTTTCAATGTTTTCAATATCCTTTATAATCTCTTCGCGTTTCTTTCCGTTTTTAAGCCCCGTCAGATCCGGGTGCGTGAGCGTGTGTGAAGCAACCTCGCAAAAATCGTTGTCATACACCCTGCCAAGATCCTTAAAAAGCAGCCTGTCATCCCATGTCGGTACACCGTCGGCATCATAAACACCCGTATTTATATTAAAAGTCCCCCTGATTCCGTACTCTTTCATAAGCTCTATCAGCTTTAAATCGGACTTGAGCGAATCATCATAACTTACCGTAAATATCTTTTTGCCCATGAGCTGCACCTCCGTCAAATGCGTCTGCAACTTGATTATACAGCGTATAATACGGCAAGTCAACCGCCTGCATATTTATAAAGTATTCAAACATATCTTCGTATATTTCGGTAAGCAGGCCAGATGTTAGATGTTAGATGTTAGACTGTAGACGCTAGACATTAGACGTTAGACAAGGGTGACGGTAGTTTGAGTGCTAACGGCAAGCACTCACCACTTGCCATTCTAGATGTTAGATGTGGTGGGCGAGGGTTTGTATAATAGACAGCGAATTGCTCTTGCAGGTAGTTTTTTCTCCCCCTCCGTCAAAACGTAGTTTTGACACCTCCCCCGTCAGTGGGAGGCAAGGGTTTGTTGGTACCGTCAGTCTGTAAACTACAGTAA
>CAVKHV010000040.1:0-14732 GCA_963656085.1 Agathobacter sp. | reverse complement strand
AATCTTGAATTTATAACTCTTTTAAAAAACTTACACACTTTTATTGACAAAGCCGGAAATTAGGTCATATTTTCGTGCCATCAGGTAACACCTCCTTATCTTTCAATTTGTTTTGTTTGTTTCTGCCGAGGAATGGTAAAGCCGTAAACGGCGGCAATATCATCACCGAGCCGTCTTGTAACCCTTGTTATATCGGCTCGTGTTGCCTTACCGTCATATATCTTTGCTTTGAGATTTTCTATCTGACAGTCGGTAGCGGTGTCCTTATATACACGATAGAGATAATGGTTTCTTCCGTCGTGATGTACGGCATCTGCACGAAGATCTCCGTATTTATCAACATACCACTCACACATATCCATTTCGGAATAAAGGCAGTCGCAAATCTTTCCTGATTTTATTTCGGCATAACCGCTAAATCTGCCATTCCAACGCCCAATATCCGCAACCACCAAGATGGGCTGAGAAAGTTGAACATTAAGGTTCATACGCTCATCATCGAGGTAGTCAGCGTTTATTTCGTACATTTTCTGCATCAGTTCTTCTTCCGAAAGGTCGGGATATTGTTCCGACAAGTCATCTTTCCAATCTTCAAAGTCAAGGTTAATATCGCCCCAAATAATATGGCGGTTATTCACTTTGCTGCTCATCGCTATCACCGCCCAAGTAGGAGAACAGTTTATTTGCCTTGGTTGCTTTCTGAAGTTCCGTAATTACGGTCATATCCTGAATGGTAATGTTCGGGATTTTCAAAATATTCTCCATATCAAGAGCCTGCAACTCTTTTTCGGTTTTGCAGTTGGCTCGAAAGAGTTTATGCAAAACTTTCGTTTTCTGCTGAAGGGTAAATGTTTCTTTCATTATTCTGCCTCCTTATCGTTTCTCGTTTTACCGTATTCATCGGTATCACCTCACTTTTTCTTGTCGGTAGCATAGGCTTTGAAGTTGCCTTGCTGCTTTTTTCTCGCTCTGCGTACTTTGGGACTGCAACCGAGTTCGGGTGTTGCCGCCTGAATTTTCTGACGGGTGCGACGAATACTCTCGAAGCAAGGAATATGAAAAACCTTGTAGTTGTTCATAACCATCTCGAAAGGCAGTTCGCCAATTTTTACTTCACCGTAGCGATTGCAATAGAGCAAATAAAGGATCATATCGTCATCTCGTGCTTCCTTATGGTTGGAAAGAATAACACGGACTCTGCTTTCAATCGTTTTAAGGTCTTTCATAACTTGCCTCCGTAAATAGAAAGGGGCGGAGTATTTCATCCGCCCCAAAGGTTTATTTTTTCTTGTTCTTTACCTGAAGGAAGATAATTCCTCCGATAATAAACGCTATCAGTACAAGCGTTATAATTGTTTTAGGTTCCATTACTGTTCACCATCCTTTTTCTTGCGTTTGAAACCGATAAGCACAGTTGTTCCTACACCCAAAACAGATAAGCCGAGCAGTCCGAGCCACAAGCCCACTTTGCTCTCGTCACCCGTCTTAGGATTGTCGATAAGAATATTGTGCATCTCAACAATGGTTGTGGAATCGGTCATTACATTTGCCTTTTTGTCAGAAGGCCGGGAGTAGGCAGAAGATACACCGTCTACAACTTCTGAAACGGTATATTCACCGATGCGGAGTCCTTCAATAAGAATTTCGCCGTTCTCATCGGTCTTAAAGATTTCGTCGTAACCGTTCGCCCCGGTAACACGGAAAGAAAAGCCCTCCACTTTACCGTCCGAAGAAGTTTTGATAATCTTCAAGCTGCCCTTCATTGCTGCATTGACAAACCCAACGCCCGCCTTGTTTTCAATGGCATAGGTTGCACCGTCTGTATCCACAAACACGGGATAGACACCCGTATCAGGCAAAAATCCGTCGGGCGCTTTGGTTTCCTTTACGAGATAGTGACCGTAAAGCAGGTCTTTCATCTCGTAGACACCGATCTCGCTTTCGGTAAGTGTTCCGACAAGAGTATCTTCGTCATCCAACTTTCCGTTGCCGTTATTATCCTTGTAAACTTCAAAGGTCGCTCCGGTCAGTTTGTTTTCGGGATAATCTGCGTCCACTTTGGTAAGGGTGATGTTTCCACGAATGTGCCTGTTGACGATTTCAACCTCAACGACCTGACCGTTTTGCCCGACGGTTACGGGATAAACCGTATCGTTCAGCACAAATCCCGTCGGCTGCTCAATCTCACGGATATACCAAGTGCCAAAGGGGATGTTTTCAAAAGAAAAACTACCGTCCTCTGCGGAAACGGTAGTCATCAAAGCATTTTCTTTTGTAAATTCGCCGTCGCTTGTACGGAAAATACCAATCAGCGCACCGCCGAGAGCGTTTCCGTTCTCATCGACCTTTTTGCCGGAAACAGAACCGTAAATCAGGTCATTTTCGATTGCCTTGCCGTTGTTGGTGTCAATCTTAACGGTTGCCGTGTCCTGTCCTGCGTACTCAAAGTTTACGGGATACTTGGTATCCGAGAGAATATAGTGTTCATCGGTAGCGAGTTCTTTCACATAGTAGTTGCCGATAGGAAGGTCGGTCTTGATTTTTGCCGTCCCGTCCTCATTCAGCGTGATAATCTCAATCAGTCCGTCTGCGGGAATGGAAGTGCCGCTTGCACTAACGATTTCCTCTGCGGCGAACAGTCCGAAGGAAATGTTCTTCATTTCGCCGTTTGTGCCGATATTAAAGATTTCGTTCTTTTCAAGAACCTTTACAAGCCCGATTTCAACCCTCTGTCTTTCATTGAAGAAAGACGCTGCCGTTTCGGTTACGGAAATGTTCTGTCCGGCATAGACAAGTTCGGCAATGTGAATTTCACCGTTCAGCACCATTCCATACGGCGCTGTGATTTCTCGCACCTCATATTTGCCGAGATAGAGTTCACGGCTCTTAGCAAAGCCGTCCCCGTCTGTAATAACGGTGTCTACCACCGTGCCTTTGATATAGCGGAGTGTTCCGTCAGGGGTATAGACATCTTCTGCGGCACGAATTTCATATACCGCACCTTCAAGTCCTGCCGTTTCATAAACAGGCTGATAGATTACCTCCGTATCCTCAGAGCCGCTGACATTTACGCCGCTGAACACTTCGCCCGTCTTTTCAACGGTGATTGTTCCTTTCTGCGCCGTATTCGGTTTATTTACTTTAATCACCGTAACCCCGCTTTCTTCGGTAGAATGATCCTCGGTTACATCAAAATACACGGGAGTGCCGTCAAGCACATACCCATAAGGAGCCTGCACCTCGACAATAGAATAGCCCTTGCCGTAATCCAATTTTTCAGGGGTGACGAAACAACCGTTAGCGTCCGTATAAAAGGTATCAATTACGGTAGGCGTCGGGTAGGTGTAGGTCATTGTGATAAGGTTGCCCGTCGGATCGTAAATCTGAAATCCTGCGCCCGCATAGGGGATTGTCTTGCCGCTTTCCGCATCGACTTTTACCACCTTGATATAACTCTCAAAGGGTGCGTTGTTGATAAGATAGCGATAGGTCTGACCGTCCTTTGCGATAAAGACATCGAAATCTTTAATAAACTCGCAACCCTCCCAACCTGCGATCTGATGAACGGTATAGATGCCGTAAGGCATTTCTTTGGTCTGTGCGAATCCGTTTTCATCACAGGTGAGATAATCACGCTCGGCAGGCTTTGCGTTATCATAAGAGCCTGCGGCTTTCAGGAAAACTTCAAACTCTGCGCCGCTTTCGGGTGTTTCAATCTTTGTTTCACCGTCATCACAATGCTTAATAATAGCGATACTGCCCTTAACAACCCACTCGTTCACATCGTTTGCCGTCTGATTGTGTTCAACGGTGTAACGCTTTGCTTCCGCACCGATAGGATAAACGGTAGGATCAAGCAAATATCCCTTGCTCGGTGCAAGTTCCTTTACCGTCCAATCGTCACCGCAAACATACTCTTTGCTCACAAACTGACCGTTTTCGTCGGTGTAGTATTCGTCAACGAGTTGATTGCCCTTGAAAATGCCGTACTTAGCACCTGCAAGAGAAGCATCGCCCTGTTTGTTTCCGGTTTCGGCGTCGCTCTTGGTTACGGTCACAGTAAACTTTTTGAGCGTGTTCGTAAAGTTACGGCTTGTAACCTCATTCCACTTGATAGGTGCGTTCTGCTTTTCGGGAATAACATAACGGACTGCGGTATCCACTTCTTCAACGGTATACGGCTCAGCGCCGGAGATAAGGACACCTTCAAAGGTTGCCACACCGTTTACATCGGTTACGGCATACTCGTCAACGGCAATGCCTGAAAGCGAAGTGCCGTAGAGATGAAAAACCACGCCCTCAACAAAGTTGTCCTCGGAAGATTTGATAACCTTCAAAGCGCCACGCTTCAATACATTGCTGAAAGTAACCGTAGAGGTATGTCCCGACACAATCGTGATTCTCTGCACACTCTGCGGTTCGTACTTTTCTTCGGCAAGTTCCGTTACCGTGTAAACACCCGGCATAAGTTCAATATCCACCGTTCCGTCCTTTTTTGTGGTTACGGTTTGGTTGACACCGTTGCCTGTGATATTAAATTTAATGTCGTCTACCTTGTTATCCTCAGAGTGCTTCACAATATGACCGACACCTGTGGTTTCGGTTTTAACTTTCAGATAGAAAACAACGGGATCTTCCGCACCCGACATCATTGTCTGCTTGCCGGGGTAGCCCCAAATAAGGAAGTTACCCTCGATACTCGGCACATTCTTTTGAGTAGTAATGCTCACGGCAGTTTCAATCATATTCTTGGAAGTGAAAGTATACTGATTGCCGCTTCTTGATACGGTAATGCCGTTTGCACTAAACTTAATATCCGCCAGAGTGTTGTTGGTGTCGGTCAGCGTAAGACTGTAATTGTCTGCCGCCTGATTATATTTCAGGGTGTAGACTTCTGCCGAACTGCTCCTATGGGAAGTAAAACTCGGTACGGTTGCGTGGCTTTTCATCTGTGAAAGAAGCCAATCGTAGCATTTCTCGGCTGGTCTGCCTTTAATGACCTTGTAGTAGGTGTCGGCAGGGATGCCGTAACTGTTTGCCGAAAGACTTGTGGGCGAGGTACGAAGCTGCTGCTGATACTCCCAAAGAATTGACTGTGTTGCAAGGGAAAAATCATCTTCATTTGTACCGCTGATGGGTGCGGTCTTGCCCGGACGCCAACCGTAAACAGAGGTAAGCATAATTCCGTACTGTGCTGTTGTCGGTAGGTTCTGAAAATATGCGCTGTTCTTACCGTTTACGCTGTCATAAGTCCCTCCTGCGTTATAATCGATACCTGATTCAATACACATAATCTGTCGAGAACCGCTGCTGTCCTTAATCATCAGCTTAGTTCTTGCGTGACTGCTTCCTGCGGTATGCAGACTGATATTTCCGTTGCTGTCATAGGCGATATACTGATATGCGTTGGGTGCGTAGTATTTCTCACCGTCGTAGCCGACATACTTTGCACCGTAATATGCGTCCACCTTTTTCCCTTCCTCTGCCGTAAACGCAAAGGCGGAAAACGGGAGTGCGGCAATGCACATCACGGCACAGAGAATTGCTGCGGTAATGCGCTTTGCATTGGCTTTTACAAAATGTTTCATTTCGGTTTTTACCGTCCTTTCTTGATTTTGGGTATAAAAATACCCTCTGTCGTTTTAACAGAGGGTGTGCGGGTTCACGAACTCAGCACAGAAAATATATCCGGTAACTGCCGCTGTCAAGCGGTTCAATATATATCGTGAAATATTCGATTGTTGCGCCGCCGTAAGCGGAAAGAATACTCGGCATAGATTGCACATAGTCCGTGAGTTTCCGTTTGAGGTTTTCCCCCTGAAACGACTTTGAAGCCGTTACGGGAGTAGCCCAAGACGAATTGCTCGGCGTGATTTCCGTTCCGTCATCGCTTGTGATATGAGTAAGTCCCATAGACTCTCCGATAGCAATTAAATCGCTGCGGATCGCTTCAATGTCAAACGCATAGTCATAAGCGGTTTTCGGTTTTACGGGTTCAGTCGGCGTTTCCGCCTTTGTGGGCGGTTCGGGAGTTGCAGGTGCTTTTGGTGCGTCCGTTTTCTCCTGCGGTTTGTTTTCGCTTTTCTGCGGTTGTTTTACTTCCGTTTTCGTGATTTCAGTCTTTGCTTCGGTTGATATTGTGCTTTCCAGCTCAGACTCTTTGATTGCAGAGGGAGAAGTCTGCGGTATTTCCGAAGCAGTTTCAGTCATCTCCTGACTTTCCGTATTTTCGGGGTTTGCTTGTTCACTTGCCGAAGAAAAGACTTTATTTTGCTCAGTGCTGCTCGGCAAATCTTTTTGCTCCGAGCCACAGCCATAAAGCAAAGCGGCAAAAACAATCGACAAACAAAAATATAAACCTATCCGTTTCATATTCATCAACTCCTTTGCCGTTATTGTAGAAAACAGACTGCGGAAAAGCAACGGTGCGAATTTACGGGGCAAACTTAAATCATAACAACCACCTCCTTCAAGTGTGAATTGTGCCTTTTCTTTATGAGATAGACATATAGACCTGAGATAGTTTATTCAAGGAGATAGCATATATCTATTTCGGCAAGTTAGCAGGTAATAAGGGGTTAGAGTGTGAGAAAGGGAAAAAGAAATTTGTACTCCTACTACCGTGTATCACGCTCTGCCCGTTTACGCAAAAAATTCGCATAGTGTTCCAACGCTTTACAAACATATTCTTCTGTTTTATTTAATGGAACGCTTTTCGGAATAAACTTGCGAACCCTGTCACCGCTGAGTACGATTCGTTCCTGCTGATTTGGCTTCTGCTCTGACATAATAGCTTGTATGGCTTCGGGAGTGAGTTTACCTTCCTCAAACATCTTTCGCATACGAATGGTTTGAGCGTGTGACGGGGTGCAATCGTTCAAGTCGATTTCCTCCACCAAGTCACGCTGGCAGTCCTCATTAAGATACGAAAGTTCTACTGCGGGGCGTAGTTTCATTCTGCCGTCGTCTACGATTTCAAGCAGTTCAGGAACAAGGTTTGTAAGGCGGATAAAACGGCGAATTTGCTCTCGGCTTTCTCCGACCTCGTTTCCGATAGCCGTTACCGACAACGCATCTTTTCCCGCTAACTTCTCCACCAGTGGTGTAGAAGTTAAATCCGTGCGTTTTCCTTGCCGCTTCATCGCATCCAAGCGCATTTTATACGCAAAGGCTTTTTCGCTCGGAAGTATAACTGACCGTTGCAGATTGCTTTCTACCATTAAAATCGTGGCTTCGTCACGGTCGAGTTCTACGACCTCACACCGCAGCATATCTAAACCTGCAAGTTCGCTTGCCCGTTTTCGCCTGTGTCCCGAAATTAACTCATATCTGCCGTCCTCTTTTTGGCGAACCGTTGCAGGGGTAATAACCCCTCGTTCCTTAATGCTTTCCACAAGTTGCATCATATCCTCGTCATCTCGCACCTTGTACGGGTGATCGGGGAAATCGTCAATCAGGTCAATGGGAATATCTCGGATTTTAGCAAGTTTCGCTTCGTCCCGTATCTCCTGTGTGGAAAACAAATCATCGAGCGTCGGCAGCGTGAAGTCGCTCTTTCTTCCTGCCATCGGCTAACACCTCCTTTGCAAGCTCGGCATAAGCCTTCGCCGCAGGGCTGTTCGGTTCATATTTATAAATGCTGACACCCTTAGAAGCAACCTCTGCGGCTTTTACCGCCATCGGAATTGACGAGCGATATATTTTGATAACGCTGCCGTAATTCTGACGGAGTGCGTCTGCCGTGCTTTTGGCAAGGTTTGTCCGATTGTCTACGATATTTAATAGGATACCGTCGATTTTCAGGTTCGGATTGATATGCTGTTTGACCTTGCCGATTGTCTGCATAAGCTGCGTCATACCTTTTGCCGGAAGATACTGCGCCTGCACGGGAATGATTACGCTGTCTGCCGCCGCTAATGCGTTCAGAGTTACCATTCCGAGCGAGGGCATACAATCAATCAGTACATAGTCGTAATTGTCTTTTACCTTGCTCAAATAGTTTCTCATAACCGTTTCACGGCTCATTGTCGTTACAAGCATCATTTCCATAGCGGACAATTCAAGGTTTGCGGGAAGCAGGTCTACATTTTCTTCGTGGTGCAGAATACCGCTTTGCGGGTCTGTGTTTTCCTCACGCATTATCTCGGATAATTTGTCGGTAATAGTGGTAGTAAGACCGTCATTATCTCTCCATCCAAGACAAGTCGTGAGGTCGCCCTGCGGATCGGCATCCACAAGAAGCACTTTCTTGCCGAGCCGTGCAAGCCCTATCCCTAAATTGACAGTTGTGGTCGTTTTGCCTGTGCCGCCTTTTTGATTACAGACAGCAATGGTTTTACAGTTTGGCATTTTGGCTTTTCCTCCTTTCGTAAATTTGGATTTCTCAACCCACTTAAACGCAAAAGAGAACTTTTGCGTTTAAGTCGTTGCATTTAACTCGATCTCATCCCCCAAATGCACAAAAGGAAATCAACAAGCGTTCAGTTGCTAACCGAACTCATAGGACTCTCACCTCTGCCGGGTTCTCCGCCAGCCCCATAGGGAAGTATCATTGTCCCTGAATCGTTTCATCGCCTTATCCGTAGCAAGCGGATATTTCAGAATGGTTCGGAATCGCTACCCACCTTGCTTTCCGTAATAACCCATAAGGGCAGATGGTTCTTGGCGCACCTTCATTCGGCTGAGCTTTCTACTCCGTTCAGGAATGTACTTGTTGAATGTGTATTCAGTTGTCAAGGTGCTTGGACAAACTGAACATTTCAACTTGCCCTCAAGGAGTAGCCAGCGAGAAGGGCAAAAAATCCGACTTTTTTGAAAAATTTTTAAAAAATAAAAAATCCCATTCGTTCAGAATGGGATAAAAATAAAAAAAGGCTCTAACCCCTACGATTTGTAAGGATTAGAGCCAAAAAAACGCCCACACTACCTTTCGATAATGTGGGCGTATGCTATTTACTTGTTGCGATTTTCGCTAACTTCTGATTAGCGCTTTTCGTTAATAGCAGCCTGTGCTGCTGCGAGGCGTGCAATCGGAACGCGGAACGGCGAGCAAGATACATAATCAAGGCCGATCTTGTGGCAGAACTCAACAGATACCGGGTCACCGCCGTGCTCACCGCAGATACCGCAGTGAAGTGACGGACGAACCTTTTTACCGAGTTCAACAGCCATTTCCATAAGTTTACCGACGCCGTTCTGGTCAAGTTTTGCAAACGGATCGTTCTCGTAAATCTTGCTGTCATAATAAGCGGTAAGGAACTTACCTGCGTCATCACGGCTGAAGCCGAATGTCATCTGGGTAAGGTCGTTGGTACCGAAGCAGAAGAACTCAGCTTCTTTGGCGATATCGTCAGCGGTCAAACATGCTCTCGGGATTTCCATCATAGTACCTACTTCGTACTTGAGGTCTGCACCTGCTGCTGCAATTTCAGCGTCAGCAGTTTCAACAACAACATCCTTAACGAACTTAAACTCCTTGAGCTCTCCGGTAAGCGGAATCATAATTTCGGGAACTATGTTCCAGTCCGGATGAGCCTTTTTAACATTCAATGCCGCACGAATAACAGCAGATGTCTGCATCTTTGCGATTTCCGGATAGGTTACCGCAAGACGGCAGCCGCGGTGACCCATCATCGGGTTGAACTCATGGAGTGACTGAATGATATTTTTGATATCTTCAACAGTCTTGCCCTGTGCTTTTGCAAGTGCTTCGATGTCTGCCTCTTCGGTCGGGAGGAACTCATGAAGCGGAGGATCCAGGAAACGGATAGTTACCGGGTTGCCTTCAAGCGCTTCGTAAAGTTTTTCAAAGTCGCCCTGCTGATACGGAAGAATCTTAGCAAGAGCAGCTTCTCTTTCCTCAACGGTATCCGAGCAAATCATCTCACGGAAAGCGGCAATTCTGTCGGCTTCAAAGAACATATGCTCTGTACGGCAAAGACCGATACCTTCTGCGCCCAGTTCACGTGCTTTTTTAGCGTCTGTCGGGGTGTCGGCATTGGTGCGGACTTTAAGAGTTCTGAACTCATCTGCCCATTCCATAATTCTGCCGAACTCGCCGGCTATCTCAGCGTCAACAGTCGGGATAATTTCACCGTAGATGTTACCTGTTGAACCGTCAATTGAAATATAGTCGCCCTCTTTGTAAGTCCTGCCGCCGAGGGTAAACTGTTTGTTAGCCTCATCCATAATGATGTCGCCGCAACCGGAAACGCAGCAAGTACCCATACCGCGGGCAACAACGGCTGCGTGTGAGGTCATACCGCCGCGAACGGTGAGTATACCCTGTGAAGCCTTCATACCGGTGATATCTTCGGGTGAAGTTTCAAGACGGACGAGAACAACTTTTTCGCCGCGTGCGTTCCACTCTTCCGCATCTTCGGCAGTAAATACTATTTTACCGCAGGCAGCACCGGGAGAAGCGCCGAGACCTTTACCTGCCGGAACGGCTGCTTTAAGAGCCTTTGCGTCAAACTGCGGGTGAAGGAGTGTATCGAGGTTACGCGGGTCTATCATAGCGACAGCCTGTTTCTTGTCGATCATACCTTCATCAACGAGGTCGCAGGCAATTTTAAGAGCTGCCTTTGCGGTTCTCTTACCGTTTCTGGTCTGAAGCATATAAAGTTTGCCTGCCTGAACGGTGAATTCCATATCCTGCATATCTCTGTAATGGTCTTCAAGTGTAGCGCAAACTTTTTTGAACTGAGCAAAAGCCTCAGGGAATTTTTCTGCCATTTCGGCAATCGGCATAGGAGTACGAACGCCGGCAACAACATCTTCGCCCTGTGCATTTACAAGGAACTCACCCATGAGTCCGGGTTCACCGGTTGCGGGGTCACGGGTAAAGGCAACGCCTGTACCGCAATCGTCACCCATATTACCGAACGCCATCATCTGTACATTGACAGCAGTACCCCAAGAATACGGGATATCGTTATCACGACGGTAAACATTTGCACGGGGGTTGTCCCATGAACGGAAAACAGCCTCGATTGCGCCCATAAGTTGTTCCTTAGGATCTGTCGGGAAGTCTTTGCCGATTTTTGATTTGTACTCGGCTTTGAACTGACCTGCAAGTTTTTTAAGGTCTTCGGCGTCAAGTTCGATATCCTGTTTAACGCCCTTAGCGTCCTTCATTTCATCAATAAGTTGCTCGAAGTATTTTTTACCTACTTCCATAACAACGTCTGAATACATCTGGATAAATCTTCTGTAGCAGTCCCAAGCCCAGCGCGGATTACCTGACTTTTTAGACATAACTTCGACAACTTCTTCGTTAAGTCCGAGGTTAAGGATAGTATCCATCATACCGGGCATTGAAGCACGGGCACCCGAACGAACGGAAACGAGAAGCGGATTTTCCTTATCGCCGAATTTCATTCCGGTGATATCTTCCATCTTGTCGATGTATTCCATTATCTGTGCCTGAATCTCATCATTGATTTTTCTGCCGTCTTCATAATACTTTGTACACGCTTCGGTAGTGATGGTAAAGCCCTGCGGTACCGGAAGTCCGAGTCCGGTCATTTCGGCAAGGTTGGCACCCTTACCGCCAAGCAGGTTGCGCATGTCTTTGTTTCCCTCAGAAAAGAGGTATACAAATTTCTGGCTCATTTAAATTCCTCCTGATAATTGTGTAATATACATTTTGTGCTGCGCCCGATAGGTACAAATCGGTTTGGAAGATCCGAAAGTCCCGGCATTACGCCCGAACGGTTCGGTGTTGTCTTCATAACAACATTTTATCCCCACCGGGCACAACACTTAACGCATTCAATTAATTATACCAACTTTGTTTGTAAAAATAAAGAGTTTTTTTCATATTTCGCATATTTTTTTGCTCCTGATGCCGATTTTTTGTATCGGAGCGGCATAATATCAGTATTTTGAAAATTTTATTTGAACATCAAATCCCAATTTATGGGTTCTTCGTCACCCTCAAGAGGGCCGAAATATTCGTCCGCCGTTAAAAGACCGAGATTGTACCTTTTTTCCCTGTCCTCATCCGGGTGACTGTTGTAATACGGGTCAAACAGATATTTTTTTACCACCGGAAAAACCGTGAATTGTACAAGCACGGAACGGAACCAGCGAAAGAATGTCGCGTACAGGATCAGGTCTATCATAAATCCCATAACACCCATATACCAGCTTAAAGCGAATGCGATAACGTAGCACAACGTAAGTATCGTGCCGGCAATAAAATTCCGCTTAAAGCCTATTATGCCCAAAGCAAAAGAATCGCGGTAGACTTCGCGCAGAGGTTTTGAAAAAGTTATGATAATAAACTGCCTGTAAAAACGTGAAAATGAGAACAGCGTAAACCCTATTACGGTAAATCCGTACAACACTGACGAATACAACTGCGTTTTTATGACAAACGCCGCGGCATACAGGTTAAAAGCAAAAATTGCAAGAATAATAAAATCTATTACCGACACAGCCGCCGACTGCCTGAAATTCTTTTTAATGGCGTCAACGCCGTCGCTTGGTACAAAGGCGTGCTTATCGCGGGATACGCTGCGCGTTATATGTGTAAGCCCTGTTTCGGCAAGCCCGTGAGTAATAAGCGGAAGTGAAAAAAGGAAGGCATACAGTCCGCTTTTGAACAAAGTTCCGAAATGGTAATATATAAGCGACAAAAACTGTGCCGGGTCTTTTTTTTGCCGTCTTGTTTTTTTAATACCCTTCCCGGGTTTATCAAGATTGCTTATCAATTTCATTAAAACTCGGTTTCCCCTTTCAATCCTTATATATCCACGAATTTACTTTTTCGCCGTTACTGTAACCGAATTTGTAAGCCAATATTGTAAGCGTCGGAACGACAGCCAGCGTCAGCGACATAAGGGCGATTTGCAGCCATGACACATCCGTAAGGGCATAATTAAACCCGGATATTATATCTATGACGGGGCGGCTCGGAATGTTAATGACCTTATAGACTATAAACGCCGTTTCCGAAGCGCTTTTTGAATTTATGACAGCTTTGCATATAAGCAACGCAACATAAGAAATAAGGAACGGCACATCCGCAAGCAGCCCCAACTTGACGGGCAGGCGCTTATCGGGCTGTCGGTTTTCGATTTCGTACCCGAACCTTGCCTTTCTGCCGATTCCGTTCACTTCAAGATATATACAGAAATAAAAAACGAGTAAATTAATAAGGAAAATAAAAATTCGGGTGGCTATCTTCTCGGTGCGGCCCATTTCTTCCCTTATCGGCTGAACCTTGCTGTTGCCTGTGAGGTCGTTTATATCCCCCTCCCCGTCTTTATAGTAGACGGTTTTGGTTTCAACATAATTCCCGTTTTTGTCGGGGTCATACACAGTATATCCTATTTTTTTGCAAAAAATAAGGTCACAAAAATAAGTCAGCATAGCCGAAACCAAAAACACCGCAACAAGGCCTATAACTACATACAACTCGACCTTTGCTGCTTTTTTAACAACTTGCATAACGTACACTCCGTTCAAAATGTAAACACAATTAATATATAATATATCATTCCCGCCCTGCGTTTTCAACAAAAATCTGTCTTTTCCGAAAAATATTATAAAAGAAAACGCCGTTAGGCTGACGAAAATCAGCCGAAATAAGCGAAGCAGCACGGAAATGAATAAAACCGTGCTGCTTCTTGCTATAAGGGGTTAGGAGGGTAGAGTTATACTCAGAAGGAGGGGTTGCGGCTCCCCTGCCTCTTTGTATGTCTTTATTATAATTACACTTTTTGATTAATGTGTTGATTTTTTATGAATTTATTTTTAACAAGTATATTTTTTTGCAGCGCGTCAAAAATAAAACAAAGATTAAACACATAAAAAGGGGTAACTGCCATATGAACGAAAAAAAAGATAAAAAAAAGAACGGAAGATCCGGCTTTTTTGCCGTGTGCGCCGCCTGCATTATAGCATTGGGAATTGCCGGTTGGTCGGCATATGATGTACTTTCCCCTGCAAAAATTAAGGATGATGCGCTGGGGTACAACTCAAAACAACAGACAGAACAGGATAAAAACGAAGACAGTTCGTCGCAGGGACAAACGACCGAGCAGGAACCTGCCGTTCAGCCTGAACAGCCTGAACAAACGGACGCAGAGCCAAAGCAGGAACAAGCAGCAACAGCCGCAGACTTTTTTATAATGCCGATTAAGGGCGAAATACTCAAAAATTTTAACGATAAAGAATTGCAGTATTCCGAAACCTACGGCGATATGCGTATTCACACAGGGGTTGACATAGCCGCCGAAAAAGATTCGGGCGTTACAGCCTGCGGAAACGGCAAAGTAACCGGCATCCAAAAAAGTTCGACCCTCGGCAACACGGTAACAATCGACCACGGCAACGGAATTACAGCAAAATACTGCGGTCTTTCGGAAAAACTCAATGTTGCGGTCGGTGATATTGTCGACTCAAAAAGCGTGCTCGGAACGGTTGCGGAAATACCCTGCGAATCGGTTGAAGAAAGCCATTTGCACCTTGAAATGTACAAGGATGAAGCCCCGGTATCCCCGCTTTTGATGTTCGGTATGGAATAACGCGCCGGAACGGCGAATACAATAAAATATACCCGCCCTCGGTAACGCTTAAGGGCAAAAAATCTCTCGGTAAATTTTTATACCGAGAGATTTTTTATTGTCTGAGACAAGTCAGGACCTCCGGCTTAGCCGGAGGTCCTGACTGTTCGTGTTAGTTTAATACAAGATTCCTTGTAGGATAATTATCAAAGTTGTTTA
>CAVKHV010000039.1:0-15338 GCA_963656085.1 Agathobacter sp. | reverse complement strand
CAAAACAACACTTCCGGCGGCATTGCCTTATGACAATGCCGCCGGAAGTTTTCAACAAGTTTTATTGCTTACAATGCAACGTTTATATTAATCTGTTGCATATGGCGATAATATCATCCATTGACTTTATTTCGCCGCACATACGGCGAATTGCCGCAGCGCCTTTTACGCCTTTAATATACCATGCCACATGTTTTCTTGCCTCCAAAAATGCTATGTGGTCGCCCTTGTATTTACGCATCAGTTCGATTTGCGTAAGCATAACCCGCAGTTTTTCGGAAATAGGAGGGTCGGGAATTATCCGTTCTTCCGAAAGCCGGGCGTTTATTTGCGAAAATATCCACGGATTGCCCATTGCCGCTCTGCCGACCATTACAAAGTCGCATCCGGTGCGTTCGTACATTTTTGCTGCGGCATTTGCAGAGTTCACATCGCCGTTTGCAATAACCGGTATTTTTACAGTTTGTTTAACCTTTGCAATTTCTTTTATGTTTACTTCGGGCGCATACATCTGCTTTCTTGTTCTGCCGTGTACCGTCACAGCCGCAGCGCCTGCGTTTTCCGCGCGTTTTGCTATTTCTGACGCGTTTATTGAGTCCTCGTCCCACCCCAAACGCATTTTTACCGTGACAGGCACGTCAACCGCCTTGACTACAGCGTATATTATCTTTTCAGCCAGTTGCGGATCCCTCATAAGTGCGGAACCGCCCTTGCCGGCTATCGCTACTTTGGGCGCAGGGCACCCCATATTTATATCAATAAAATCAGGTTTGTATTCAAGCGCTTTTTTTGCCGCCTGTGCCATTGTTTCGGGGTCTGAGCCGAATAATTGCGAGGCAAAAGGACGCTCTTTTTCCGAAACGCTCAGAAGTTCTGCGGACTTTTTATCTCCGAGGGTCACGCCCTTTGCGCTTGTAAGTTCCCCGACAGTGAATGCCGCACCGAAACCGCGGCAAACTTCACGCATTGCGCGGTCAGCCACCCCCGCCATAGGTGCAAGCCCTGCCCATCCATTTATTTCAACATTACCTATAAACATAATAATTAATCCCCGTATTCCATCATAGTATTTTTATTGTACCTTAAAAATATTGTATGTCAATAATAAAAAATACTGTTAAATTATAAACTTATGTGTTACAATTGAGTTATTAATTACAGTATCGTTTGGGAGAGACAGATAATGAATACCTCTAAAATTTTTGCTAAAGCAGTGAAATTTGTGCTATCGCCGCAAATAATAGTCAGCGCCCTTGTTGTAATCGGTGCGTTTGCGCTTTGGTTTCTTATAAAACGCATGGTTGGGAAATTCAAATTGCATAACGGGGGAGAACAGTCGACGGTTTTTCAGGTCGTTATGAGCGTGCTTAAAGTCCTTATCGCGGTTATAACGGTGCTGATAGTTTTGCAGATAAACGGTATAAACATCGGGTCAATGGTTGCCGGTTTGGGACTTGTCAGCGCCGCTGTAGGTCTTGCTTTGCAGGACACTTTAAAAGATGTTGTTATGGGACTGCATATTATGGGCGATAAATTTTTTGCGGTCGGTGATCCGGTTGAATATAACGGCGTAAACGGAATTGTAACCTCATTTAATGTCCGAACCACTAAAATAGAAAGTATTATTGACAATTCGACCCTCAGCGTATGCAATCGCAATATATCCGAAATTAAAAAAATGACTGATTTGATGGATATAGATGTTCCGATTTCATATGATGAAGATGTTCGCAAGGTGCATAAGGTCTTTACCGGAATTGCCGAAAAAATTTCGAAACTTGACGGTGTTGCAACCTGTGAATACAAGGGAACCCAATCGTTTGAGAGTTCAGCCGTGCTTTATAAAATCAGGCTTTTCTGCGACTATAAAAACAGATGCGATATTCGCCGCGCCGCAATTGCGGAAATTCAGGCGGGACTTGAAAATGCGGATATTAAAATACCGTTTGACCAATTGGATGTGCATAATGTCTGACGCCCGATTTTACATAAATTTTACACGCAGTATGCTGATGTTTTTACTTTTAGGTTGTAATATAAAATTGTGATAAATAATTAATAAAATTAAAAGGAGGCCGCTGCTTGTGATATTTTGCGTTGAGGATGATACAGGAATTCGCGATCTTGTGGTTTATACGCTTAAAGCATCCGGATATGACGCAGAAGGCTTTTCCGACGGCAGCAAGCTGTACGAAAGGCTTAAAACCGTATACCCGCAACTTATTATTCTTGATATAATGCTGCCCGGTGATGACGGTTTGACAATACTTAAAAAGTTGCGTATGTCGCCCGATACAAAAGATATTCCCGTAATTCTCGCAACCGCTAAGGGTACAGAGTACGATAAGGTGATCGGGCTTGACCTCGGCGCCGACGATTATCTTGCAAAGCCGTTTGGTATGATGGAAATGGTGTCAAGAGTCAGGGCAGTGCTCAGACGCGCTAATCCGCACAGCGAAAATAAAATTAAAATCGGCGGGTTGACCGTGGATATGTCGGCGCACACCGTAAGTGCCGACGATAAGCGCATTGAACTTACGCTTAAGGAATTTAAACTGCTTGAACTGTTTATGACGAATGCAGGCAGGGCATTCAGCCGCGATCAACTGCTTGAAAGTGTATGGGGGATCGACTTTATCGGTGAGTCGCGTACTGTCGATGTTCATATGGGTACTTTAAGAACAAAACTCGGCAAATACGGCGATCTTATAAAAACTGTCAGAGGAGTCGGCTACAGAATGGAGGTGCCGCAGGATGACTAAAAAAATTTTCAGATATGTGTTTTCGGTTTCGTTGGCAATGTTTCTTGCAACCGTTGTTATGGTTATGAGCGTGCAGTACGGATATTTTTCGGACGCTCAGCACCGTAAGATTAAATCGCAGACAACGCTTGCCGCCGACGGTGTTAACAAAGGCGGTACGGACTACCTTAAAAAATTAGGAAAAGTGGATTGTCGCATTACCCTGATTTCCGCCGACGGCAAGGTGCTTTTTGATACTCAAAAAGATGCCGCAAGTATGGAAAATCACCTAAACCGTACAGAGGTTAAACAGGCTCTCAAAAAGGGGTACGGTGAAAGTTCCAGGTATTCAACAACACTTATGGAAAAACAGATATACTGTGCTCAAAAATTGGATGATGGCAGCATAGTGCGCGTGTCGGACGCGCAGATAACGGTGTTTTCAATGCTTATCAGCGCGGGTCAACCTATAGCATTTCTTCTGCTTGCCGCAATAATCGTGTCCTGCGTTTTGGCTTACAGCATTTCAAAAAGAATCGTTAAACCTCTTAACGAACTTAATTTGGACGATGTAAACCCGGATAAAAATTACCCCGAAATTTCACCGCTGTTATCCAAAATCGAGCATCAGCAAAAACAACTTAAAAAGCAGGAAAAGGAACTTGAAAAGCGCAAAAGCGAATTTGAAACCGTAACCGATAATATGAATGAGGGGCTCATCCTCTTAAATAACGACGGTGAACTGCTCAGCGTAAATAAAACAGCTGCTAAAATAACGCGCGTTTTTGCGGATGATGTTGGCAGGAATATACTTGATATTTGTCACTTAAAGGCGTTGCGTAATGCGGTTGAATCGCTCAAACGCTCAAGTGAGCCGTATTCCGAAAGATTTATCGTGCTTGATAGGGAATACTGCTTAAATTCAAGCCCTGTTGTAGTCGGCGAAAAGGTGCACGGCAATGTTATATTCATAATTGATATGACCGAAAAGGAAAAAGCAGAGCAGATGCGCCGCGAATTCACCGCCAATGTTTCGCACGAATTAAAAACTCCGCTGCAATCAATATCCGGTTGCGCCGAACTTTTAAGCGGCGGAATGGTAAAATCGGAGGACATCGCCGAATTTTCCGGTCAGATATATCGTGAAGCACAAAGAATGATACGCCTGATTGACGATATAATTCGTCTTTCACATCTTGATGAGGGTGTGTCGGATATGCAATTTGAAGACTTGAACCTGTATGATATTGCTCAAAAGACGGTTGATAACCTACGACCCGTGGCGGAAAAAGAGCAGATAACAATATCGCTTGACGGCGAGAGCGCCGTGATTAAGGGTATTCCGCAGTTGATTGCCGTAACCGTTTACAATCTTTGTGATAACGCCGTTAAATATAATAAAAAGGGCGGCGACGTGAACGTTTCGGTTAAATCGGACGCCGATACCGCAAGTATTACGGTAAGCGATACGGGCATCGGCATACCCGAAGAATATAAAGATCGTATTTTTGAACGTTTCTTCAGGGTTGATAAAAGCCATTCAAAAGAGGTCGGCGGAACCGGACTCGGACTTTCTATCGTTAAACATACCGCAAAATTGCATAATGCGGTTATATCGGTGGAAAGCGAGGTGGGGAAGGGGACGTCCGTAACATTGACCTTTCCCGCAAATCGGTAGATATTGTTTTTTTGTGCCTAAATCATTGACTTTTTGCGACATTTTTGTTATTATGTTAACGGTATCAGTACCGTGAAAATTATTTTAGTTGGAGGTATCCCTATGATTTGCAATAATTGCAATCAGCAATGTGCAGATACTGATGTATTTTGCTCAAATTGCGGCGCTACTCTTGAAAAGGAAACAGCGGCACCGGCATCGGAACCGGTTGTATCACAACCCGTTATAAGCAATGAGGTTAATCCCGTTGTACAGAAATGGCAGCAGATATTTTCACACAATCTTTTCCTCGTAATGGCTATTTTGGTTTCCTGTTCGGCTGTATTTTCATTGTTTGAAGGCACATTCGTTTTCTCAATTGATGTAATCTCTGTTTTGTTTACGATATTTTTCTGGATTATTTTTGCAAGCGCAAAAAAGAATGAAGTTTCCGCCAAACATATTCGTTGGATAAGCGGAACCATCTACGCTCAAAAGATTGTCAATTGGGTAATTGTAGGCGTTCTTGGATTTCTCGCTCTCATTTCGATTTTTTCCGCAAGTATGCTTGGAGAAATTTTAGATACATTTAATTATAATTTTGACCGTGAAGTTTATGCCATTATTGCAAATGTGGGCTTAAGCGTTTTCTTCGTGATTTTTGCAGTTGTTTTATTGCTTATAGCGGCTGCCGTAGTTGTTATTAATCTACTGTACATTTCTCCGGCACATCAGGTTGCAAAGTCGCTTTATAACGGGTTTATTGATGTAAATAAACTGCGCACAATAAGAACCTGGTCACTCGTTCTCGGAATAATTTCGGGCGTAGGTGCTTTGGTAAGCATTGGTGATGGTTTCGCTTCCTTCATTTCATCCGCATGCGTTGCCGCCACATTTATTGTCGCCTATGTTTGGATCGATAAAATAACCGCAACCAACGTATAATTTTACGGCAATATATAAAAACAACATTAAAATCCGCGGTGTGAATTCACCGCGGATTTTTGCGTCCCGAACATAATCTAAAAGACCTTATTTAAGTGCTTCTTCAAACTTCTTTTTAATTCCGTAACCGTCGGGCAGATGCTGCGGTAAACCGTATATATCGTGTC
Source organism: Agathobacter sp. (assembly GCA_963656085.1). Taxonomy (GTDB): domain Bacteria; phylum Bacillota; class Clostridia; order Oscillospirales; family Acutalibacteraceae; genus CAVALG01. Next base: position 9,828 of record CAVKHV010000039.1, on the reverse strand, counting down.
CCGGGTATGCGTTGGCTTCAATAAGTACCGGACCGTCTTTGCCTATTGCTATATCCCAACCCACATAACCTACCTTCGGTATCATACGCGCGCATTTTTCAACAAATGCTTTCGCTTCTTCAAACATAGGCAGTTTGTATCCCTTGAATTTTGTGCCTGTTTTTGGGTGCGTCTCGTATACCTTGCCGTCCTTATCGGCGGCATTGCATTTAATAATACCGTTTTCGTCAACAACCGTTGCCATACCGCCTGCGTTAAGGTTATCAACCTGTTTGCCGTTACCGACCCTTAAACCGATATATACAAAATGCACCTTGTCATTGTGCAGTATCGTTACAAAACGAATGGTGTTTACGCTGTCGGGGTATATTTTGTTCATCAGATCGTGCTGTACAACAAATTCTTCACAAAGCAACTGTCCGTTTTTCTGCAGTTCGTCAAAAAGAGCGTCGGTGTCGGTAATTTCGCTTGATTTGAGCATCTTAACACCGTCGCCGTGCGACGCGTCAAGCGGTTTTGCAACGATTTTATCGACCGCAGAAACAAAAGCGGCGAATTCCGGTTTGTCACATTCGTTCAGATAAACCCATTTACGGTCGGCAAGCGTGCCGAAAAGCTTAAGCGTTTCAACCTTATTGTCAAGCTTTTTGGAATATTCGGGGTCATTTAACAGTTTAACATAATAGTTATTTACACCGCGCGTAACGTGTGAGGCACGCTGCGCGTCATTAAGCCTGTAAAACTCGAAAACAAGATAATCAAGATAGCCCGCTTGATATTTAATTCCGCACTTAACTATGTCAAAAAAAGCGGCAACAGTGTTCATACCGCATTTTTTATGAACCTTTTTTGCGGTTAAAAATAAGTTTTTATAGTCAAGTGTAAAAATTCTTGCAATTAAAAATTTAATTTTAGACATAGATTTCGGCTCCAAATTTAAGTTAAAATTAAAAGGATGACATCGCGCCGGGCGTGCCATCCTTTTGTCTTAATCAATATCAACAGCGATTTTTTCACCGTTGCGTGCGGCGGCAGCGCGCATAACGGTACGAATAGATTTTGCTATGCGTCCCTGTTTGCCTATAACCCTGCCCATATCGCCTTCGGCAACGCTTAAATGATAGACGGTTATGCCTTCTTCATTCGGTTCGTCAACCGTGATTTTGATTGAATCCGGATCGTCAACAAGTCCCTTAACGATCAGTGTGAGTAATTCTACCATTAAAATTCACCTCTGAAAACTTTAAAACAGATTAAAGAACGCCGTTCTTTTTAAGCAAAGCCTTAACTGTATCAGTAGGCTGAGCGCCGTTACCAATCCATTTTTTTGCTGCTTCAGCGTCGATTTTTACCGTTGCGGGTTCGGTCTTGGGGTCGTAATATCCAAGAGTTTCAATGCAGCGACCATCTCTCGGTGAACGTGAGTCGGCTACTACCACACGGTAGAAAGGAGCCTTTTTGGCACCCATACGGTGAAGTCTGATTTTAACTGCCATTTTTGACACCTCCATATAAAATATATTTATTTAAAAAGTTGATTTTTCAGAATTTTCTGTAATCAAACTTTATAAACTAAAACCTAAAGTCATTCGGCATACCCGGCATATTTCCAAGCCCGTTCATACCCATACGTCCCATTCGGCGTTTGCCGCCTTTGGAGTTCATCTGTTTAAACATTTTTTTCATCTGGTCATACTGCTTTAAAAGTTTGTTGACATCTTCAACAGATGTTCCCGAACCTGCGGCGATGCGTCTTTTTCGGCTTGCGGCGATTATATCGGGCTTTGCGCGTTCTTTGGCAGTCATTGAAGTAATGATTGCTTCAAGCCGCAGCATCTGCCTGTCGTCAATATCCGCGTCCCGTATCTGTTTTGATACGCCGGGTATCATAGAAAGCAATGATTTAAGCGACCCCATTTTTTTAATCTGCTTGAATTGTGCCAAAAGGTCGTTCATATCAAAGCGGTTTTCTTCTAACTTTTTAGCGGCTTCAAGCGCTTCTTTTTCGTCAATCTTGCTTTCAACATTTTCAATAAGCGAAAGCACATCGCCCATGCCGAGTATTCTTGACGCCATTCTGTCGGGGTGGAATTCTTCCAAATCGTCCAACTTTTCGCCTACACCGATATATTTAATCGGCTTGCCGGTAACCGCCTTTACGGAGAGCGCGGCGCCGCCCCGTGTATCACCGTCCAACTTTGTGAGAATAACGCCGGTTATTTCAAGTTGTTCGTTAAATGATTTTGCAATATTTACAGCGTCCTGACCCACCATAGAGTCAATTACCAAAAGTATCTCGTTAACCTCTATAGCCTTGGTTATACGCGTTAGTTCTTTCATAAGCTCTTCATCAATGTGAAGCCGCCCCGCGGTATCCAGAATAAGGTAATCGTGACCGTAGTCGCGGGCGTGCTTGACCGCCTCCGCAGCGGTTTTTTCGGGCTTTTGCGTACCCTTTTCAAAAACGGGTATATCAATCTGCCGTCCAAGCACCTTTAACTGCTCAATAGCCGCCGGTCTGTAAATATCGCAGGCAGCCAAAAGCGGACGGTGTCCCTGCGCTTTTAAGCGCTTTGCAAGTTTCGCGGAGTGGGTGGTTTTACCCGAACCCTGTAAACCGCACATCATAATAACCGTAGGTATGCGGTTGGCGGTTGCAAGTTTAGCACTGTCGCCGCCCATAAGTTCGGTAAGTTCATCGCGAACCACCTTGACGACCATTTGTGCAGCCGTAAGGCTTTCAAGTATATTTTCACCGATACATTTTTCAGCGCAGCGGTTTGAAAAATCTTTTGCAACTTTATAGTTTACATCGGCTTCAAGCAGGGCAAGGCGGACTTCACGCATAGCCTCTTTAACATCACTTTCGGTCAACCGACCTTTTGAGCGCAGTTTTTTAAACGCCGCGCTTAGTTTATCCGATAAATTTTCAAAAGCCATTGCGTGCCCTCCCTTTTGTTAATACATTTCTTCAATCAGTTTTGTAAGTTGCAGCATTTTATCCTTATCCAGCGTTTCCGCAAACCTGCGCAGCGCATATATGTTGCGGTTTATTTTAAGTTTGCTTTCCGTATCAAGCATAAACTGTTCGCCGCGCTTAATGCTGTCGCTTACGCCCTGTTTTGTCATTTTCTCATTTTCAGCGATTTCGGAAAGCGATAAATCGTTGTTATAATAACTGTCAATAATTTCAAACTGCTTTTGCGAGAGCAGCTTGCCGTAAATATCAAGCAGTGCCGATATGCCGGGGTTTGAAGCCATTGATAGCACCTCTGTTATTTTTATGGCATTATTATACACCATAAAAAAACACCTGTCAAGTATTTTTCTTGACAGGTGTAAATTTATGTTCTGCAGTGCTTTTTGTCAGACGTTTAATTTTATTAATACGTGTAGTTGCTATATTAATTTTCGTCCGAACGGCACAAAAGCAAAATACCGGCAACAAGGCTTACAAATATTAATGCACAAACCTTAAGTCCCGTGCCTATCGGCTGATTGTATTTCATCTTATTGCAAATTGAAATAGTAATCGGTAAGCACCAAGCGAGCGGTAACAGAAAAACACCCTGTGCAACGCAGGCGAGAATAAGGAATACTTTGCTGGCAACCGCTAATCCGTCGTTTCCGCCCGTCGGTCTACCGACTGCATTTGGATTATTCATAGTTTCTACACTGCATCCGCAATGGGGGCAAATTACGGCTTGATCCATAATTTCCTTTCCGCACATTTGACAAAATTTCATAAACCATAACCTCCTGTTGAAAATTACTCTTTACAGTATATTAAAATCATATCAATTAATTATATGTTTGTCAATAGCAAATGGTAGCATTTTGTAATTTTATGTCACATTTTACAGGGATCAAGCCGCCGTAATTGTGAATTTCCGAAAAATGTTGATTTTTATTCCGCTATAATGTAATATAGTAATGTTATTGAAAAAATGCCCCTTATGATATCAATATGTTCGGAGGTCAAACTTAATGATTTGGCATAGTGAAAAACTTGAAAATGTGATATCCGCTCTCAAAACAAATGCGGAAAGAGGAATAAGCCCCGGTGAAGCGGAACAACGCCGTGAAAAATACGGCGCAAATCTCTTGACTTCCAAAAAGAAAAAATCATTTTTTGCACGATTTGCCGACCAGCTTAAAGATTTTATGGTAATAATTTTAGCCATAGCCGCCGTTATTTCGTTTGTGACAACAATAATTTCAGGCGAGAATGACTGGATAGAACCGATAGTTATTATAGCGATTGTACTTATTAATGCGGCGCTCGGAGTTTATCAGGAAACCAAGGCGGAAAACGCCTTGGAAGCGCTTAAAAATATGGCGGCGCCCTCTGCGAAAGTCATACGCAGCGGCGCCGTACAGGTAGTGCCTGCAAGCGAACTTGTCCCCGGTGACCTTATTTTTCTTGAAGCGGGCGACTACATTCCCGCCGACGCGCGCCTTATCGAAACTCATGCGTTGCGGTGCGATGAATCTACCCTTACGGGCGAATCGGTTGCGGTTGAAAAAATGATTGACGGTCCGGAAATACCGGATATTGCCTCTATTGGCGACCGTCTTAATATGGTCTATTCGGGCTGCTCGGTTACCTACGGCAGCGGAAAGGCTATCGTTACCGAAATAGGTATGAATACCGAAATGGGTAAAATCGCAACCCTTATTGAAGCGTCGGGCGAAAGAACAACACCGCTTAAAAACAGGCTGGCGCACTTGGGCAAAACTTTGGGCATACTTGCGCTTATAATCTGTGCTATAATTTTTGTAATCGGTATTGTTGAATTTGCTTTCAGCCCATCGCTCCAAAACGGTATGACCTGGGCTGAAAAACTTATAGAACTTTTTGTAACTTCGGTATCGCTTGCCGTTGCCGCAATCCCCGAAGGGCTGCCTGCGATAGTAACCGTTGTATTAGCGCTCGGTGTTCAGCGTATGGTAAAAAAGAACGCTATCGTAAAAGAACTTTCGGCGGTTGAGGCGCTCGGCAGTGCGTCGGTAATCTGTTCTGACAAAACGGGCACGCTTACCCAAAACCGTATGGCCCTTGTTAAGGTGTTTGACGGAAATGAAATTACCGAATTGGGGGAAGCGGAATTGTCGCCCGCTGCCCTTAATCTTATAAAAATGGGTGCCATATGCTGTGACGGTACTATTGAACTTAAAAACGGTAAAGAGGTGCATATCGGTGACCCGACCGAAACCGCAATAGTCAGCGCGGCTATGAAATATGTCCCCGTTAACAAGGACGAACTTAATAACTCTTACCCGAGAATAACCTCCCTCCCGTTTGATTCAAACCGTAAGCTGATGACTACCGTTAATATGATTGACGGAAAGATCTACGCCATAGTAAAAGGTGCGCCTGATGTGCTTATAAAGAGGTGCACTGCGGGCAATACCGAAGCCGCCTTAAAAGCCAATGATGAAATGGGTAAAGAGGCGTTAAGGGTGCTCGCCGTAGCCTTTAAACAGTTGGATGAAGTGCCCGCAAACCCGACTTCGGACGAACTTGAAAACGGACTTGTTTTTGCGGGTCTTGTGGGTATGATAGACCCTCCGCGTCCCGAAGCGATTGACGCTATAAAGCTCTGCAAAACCGCAGGCATAAGAACCGTTATGATAACGGGCGACCATATTACTACCGCTACCGCAATTGCCCGAAAACTCCATATAATCGAAAACGGCGACCGTGCGATTACGGGGGCGGAACTCTCTGCAATGAGTGATGAAGAACTTTACGAAAATATAGAAAGTATAAGCGTTTACGCAAGGGTATCGCCCGAAGATAAAATCAGAATAGTTAAGGCTTGGCAAAAGCACGGCGATATAGTTGCAATGACGGGCGACGGGGTAAACGACGCACCTGCGCTCAAAGCGGCTGATATAGGCTGCGCTATGGGTATAACCGGCACCGATGTCGCAAAAGGCGCCGCCTCAATAACCCTTACGGACGATAACTTTGCAACAATTGTTACCGCAGTAGGCGAGGGCAGAGGTATATACGATAACATTAAAAAGGCTGTTTACTTCCTGCTTAGCTGCAACCTCGGCGAAATACTTACGGTATTTTTCGGTATGCTGTTCTTTAAAACATCGCCGCTTATTGCCGTTCAACTGCTTTGGATAAACCTGATAACCGATTCCGCACCCGCTTTGGCTTTGGGTATGGAACCTGTTGAATATGATATTATGACGCGCCCGCCGCGCAGCCGCAAAGAAGGTTTCTTTGCAGGAGGTATGGCGCTCAAAACCTTATTTAACGGCGTAATAATAGCTGCCGTTACCCTTGCCGCATTTATATTGGGTAAAAATGCGGGCGGCAGTTTTGAGTACGGCTGTTCAATGGCATTTGCCGTTATGGCACTTTCCGAAATTTTCCACGCCTTTAACGCACGCTCAAATCATTCGATATTCCGCATAGGACCTTTTTCAAACCGTCCTCTTATTCTGGCGGCGCTTATCTCTGTAGGAATAACGCTCGTTGCGTTGCTTACGCCGCTTAGGGAAATTCTGGGGCTTGTAAAACTCAATTCAACCGAATGGCTCCAAACAGTGCTTCTTTCAATCGCGCCCGTAGTAATATCCGAAATAACAAAACTAATAAATTTTCTGCGTGAAAAATTCGGCAATCCGCGCGGCTGACAGCGATTTTTAAACCTTTAAAACAATTAAATAAATTAAAATACCGCCTTTTTCCACATTGACATATCATTCCGATGATAATAGGGGAAATAAGGCGGTATTTGCGCGATAATAACGCCGTGCGCGTTTCACGCTCAATTAAAGATACAGCCTACAAAACAATGCAGGCAAAGGAACGCTTCCTTGCCCAAAACGGGCGCGAAGCAACGGTTGAAGAAATAGCCGAAATTTTGGGAGTTAAAAAAGCCGATGTAGTTTTGGCGCTTGAAAGCGTGGTTGACCCGCTGTCGCTTTACGAACCGGTGTATTCCGACGGCGGAGATACAATATATGTGCTTGACCAAGTGGGCGATAAAAATGACGACAGCAATTGGCTTGATGAAATTTGCATAAAACAGGCTATAAGCGAATTGTCCGAGCGCGAAAAAAAGATTCTCACCCTGCGGTTTATGATGGGCAAAACCCAAATGGAGGTGTCCGACGAAATCGGAATAAGTCAGGCGCAGGTCTCACGGCTTGAAAAAAATTCTCTCGATAAGATAAAAAATAATTAAGCACGGTATTTCATATATATAAGTATCTAATTTTTTCGGGGGCTGAATGTATGAAATGCAGACTTATGGATATCCGTGAAAAACAGGTGATTTGCGTAAGGGACGGCACAATAATCGGTTGTCTTTATGATGTGATAGTCGATACCTGCAGCGGCAGAATAGTGTCAATAGTTATATTAGGCAGGTCAAAATTTTTCGGACTTTTCGGCAGGTGCGAGGATATAATAATACCGTGGGACTCAATACAGGTAATGGGTGAGGAAACCATTTTGGTGGATTTTGAAGCGCCGCGGCAACAGCGACGCGGGTTTTTCGGCAGACGGAATTTAAGCGCTGAATTTCCAAAATAATTAAATTTTCAAAATAAAAAATTACCATAAAAATCAGCCCGTCAGGCTTTATAAAATTTCGGCGGTCATTAATCCCCAATAACACATTTTATTGACAAAAATCAGAGCTGCAAAACGGGCAATATAAAAACAGAGCGCGCAAGAAAAAGAGAATTTTAATAGTTGGGAAGTGTAAAGAATGACCTGTTTAAGACGAATTGCCAAGACCGTTTTTGCTCTGTTTTTTATTGCCGCCGTAATAATTTTTAGTTTAATTGCCTATTTTTCATATAAATTACCCTCGGCTTTAACAGTGCCGAAAGGCAGCGTTTCAGGGGTGTTAAGCGGAACACCTTTAAGTGTTAAATATGCGTCCGAGATTATTGAGGTCAAGCCCACTTCATCATCTGCCGCAGGTAAATATAACGTCAGATTTGACCTTTTGGGTGTTATCCCCGTGTCCAATGCAACCGTTAATGAAGTTGAGGACGATACCGTATGTATTATAGGTAAACCTTTCGGCATAAAACTTTACTCTGCCGGCGTTATGGTTGTGGGCAGCAGTGATATCGTTTCCGCAAACGAAACCGTAAACCCCGCAAAAATATCCGATATACGGGTCGGCGATCTGATAACTTCGATAGACGGCGTTGAAACCCAAAGCAATACGGATGTTGCCGAAGCGGTGGAGTCGAGCGAGGGCAGGGAAATGCAGTTTATAATTGAGCGCAACGGCAAAAAAATGAAAAAAACCGTCACTGCCGCATATTCTGCGGAGGACGGTAAATTTAAAATAGGTATCTGGGTGCGTGACAGTTCCGCCGGAATAGGTACGCTGACATATTATGACGCCTATACAAATACCGTCGGCGGTCTCGGACATGCCGTCTGCGATTCCGATACGGGAGAAACGGTTCCGCTTGACCACGGTGAACTCGTCCGTGCGGAAATTTTGGATATCAGCCGAGGTGAAAAAGGTTGCCCCGGGGAACTTCGCGGCTGCTTTTTAAACGGGACAATAGGCAATTTTACGCTTAATTCGGCAGCGGGCGTTTACGGTGCGGTAAGTGACGTTTCGGCTGTGGACGGCATTAATATGAAAATCGGATATAAACACGATATAGAGGTCGGTAAAGCGCAGATATACACCACTGTTAAGGGATCCGAACCGCAGTTTTACGATTGCTGTATTCAACGCGTTGAACTGAACGATAACGGTTTAATTAAAAATATGACCGTAAAAATAACCGATAAAAATCTTATCTCTTTAACCGGCGGAATTGTACAGGGAATGTCGGGCTCGCCGATAGTTCAAAACGGAAAGTTTATCGGTGCGGTAACCCATGTGTTTGTTGACGACCCGACAATGGGTTACGCAATATTTGCCGAAAATATGATAAGCGAGTCTAAAAAAGCAAGCGCAAAACAGTCGGCTCCGGCGTCTGACGCAGCGTAGCGCTACTCTGCCGCCGCAAGTATGTCTTTTTGTAATTTCACCCATGCGTCTTTATGCTCAACATAATATAAAGGGCATAATTTACCTACAACATCATAGTGGCGGATAATGTTTTTTCGGTTTTTAAATCCGCATTCTTTGCAAAGCCACGCCGCCAGTTTAACAAGCGAATCGTAGGTTTTTTGGTTGAATTTTCCGCTTTCATCGGGGTGGCAGACCTCAATCGCAATGGTGTCGCCGTTGCGGTTGTTGCTTGCCACCGCGCGCTCGTATATCGGCAGGCACTGTATTATTTCGCCGTCAAGCCCCACAACAAAATGCGAACTTACTTCTGTATCTTCCATATTAAAAAAATTGCGGTTTGCCTGTGCGGTGGTATTCGGATTTCCGACATAGTGTATAACTATTGCGTTTATATCTTTAAGTTTTTCACCGCTTCTTGATTTTCCGTCAACGTCCAGTAACCGGACATCTATCCAATCGGGGATTTGCACCTGTTCCAACTTTTGCACACGTTCTTTTCCCGTTTCCTGTTTTGTAAGTACCGCCGCGACGCTTTGTTTTATATCGGTGCCTGAGTCTATCGCATAAAGTATACCGTAGACCGCCGCCGCAATAACCGCAAACATAATTAAAAGCAGCAGTATAACGCGCCCCCATAATATTTTTTGGTGTCTTTTCTTCATTCGGGATCTACCTCTTTGCAAATGTCAAACGTAACAGTGACCTTGAATAAATCACCGTCAATATTTATGCTGATATTGCCGTTTTGCAGTTTAACAAGACTTTCGGCTATGGAAAGACCGAGCCCGTTGCCTTCGGTGCTGCGTGA
>CAVKHV010000038.1:0-15345 GCA_963656085.1 Agathobacter sp. | reverse complement strand
GCCCAATTATTTGATTGACAAATGTTGGCGGTTGTGCTATAATACGACACGATGAGCAAAGGCGTTCATCTGAATTGAGGGAAACCTGTCCCTTAATTCGGATGAGCGCCTTTCTTTTTGTATTTTACAAAAGGAGCGATTTTTATGAAATTAGAAGGTCAGGTGCGTATTCCATCGGGCTGCGCTATATCCGCCGTTATTTCGCGTGACGGCAAGAAAATGACCGGGGAAGGCATTATAAACAGTATGAAGCCGATGCATGACCGTTCGAACGGTCTCGGCGGCGGGTTTGCCGGATACGGAATATACCCCGAATACAAAGATCTTTACGCTTTTCACATTTTTTATAACAGCAACGAAAACCGTGTTGAATGCGAAAACTTCTTAAAAGACAGTTTTGAGATTGTTAAGGCGGAAAACATACCCGTCCGCAAAATCCCGGAAATTACGGATATACCGCAGATATGGCGATATTTTGTTGCGCCGCTTTCCTCGGTTCTTTCGCGTTTACAGCTTGACGAAAAGGAATATGTGTCGCGGTGTGTTATGAAGATCAACACGCTTATAAAAGGCGCTTACGTATTTTCAAGCGGTAAGAATATGGGCATATTTAAAGCAGTGGGTTTCCCCGAAGATGTCGGCAGATTTTACAGGCTTGAAGAATATGAGGCGTACTCATGGACCTCGCACGGCAGGTATCCGACAAACACACCCGGCTGGTGGGGAGGCGCTCACCCGTTCTCGCTTCTTGATTATTCGATTGTACACAACGGCGAAATATCCTCATATGACGCCAACCGCCGATATATTGAAATGTTCGGTTACAAATGCACATTGCAGACCGACACGGAGGTTATAACCTACATAGTTGATTATCTTATGCGCCGGCAGGGGCTGACGCTTGAAGAAACCGCGTCGGTAATTGCGGCGCCGTTCTGGAGTACGATTGAGGCTAAACCGGAAAAGGAACGTGAAAAACTTGAATATTTAAGAAAGATATATCCGAGTTTGCTTGTAACAGGTCCTTTTTCAATAATTTTAGGTTTCAGCGGAGGGCTTATGGCACTTAACGACCGACTTAAACTGCGGTCTATGGTAGTTGCGGAAAAGGACGACAAGGTATTTATAGCAAGTGAAGAAGCGGCTATACGGAAAATGGAACCGAACGCCGAAAACATATATGCCCCGTCCGGCGGCGAACCCGTAATAGTAAAGGTCAAGGAAGGTGCTTATTAATGTCGGTATCATACATAATACCCGAATTTGATGTAATAAGAAATCACGACAGGTGCATAACCTGCCGCGTATGTGAGCGACAGTGCGCCAACGAGGTGCACAGATTTGACGAAGACGGAAATGTAATGCTCAGCGATGAATCAAAATGCGTAAACTGCCAAAGGTGCGTATCGCTTTGCCCCACGCACGCGCTTAAAATAGTTAAAAACGAATGTACATTCAGGGAAAACGCGAACTGGCAGAGCGACACTATTAAAGAAATATACAAACAGGCGTCAAGCGGCGGCGTACTGCTTTCGTCAATGGGAAACCCGAAACCGCTGCCGGTTTACTGGGACAGGATACTTATAAACGCCTCCCAGGTTACCAACCCTCCGATAGACCCGCTGCGCGAGCCGATGGAAACCAAGGTGTTTTTGGGACAAAAACCCTCAAAAATCTCACGGAACGAGGACGGCAGTTTAAAAACCGAACTTACGCCGCAGCTTGAACTTTCAATGCCCGTTATGTTCTCGGCTATGAGTTACGGTTCAATAAGTTACAATGCGCACGAAAGCCTTGCGCGCGCGGCACGCGAACTCGGTATATATTACAACACGGGTGAAGGCGGACTGCACGAAGATTTTTACTGCTACGGTGAAAACACGATAGTTCAGGTAGCGTCGGGTCGTTTCGGTGTATATGAAGAATACCTTAATGCAGGCGCGGCGATAGAGATCAAAATGGGACAGGGCGCAAAGCCCGGTATCGGCGGGCATTTGCCCGGCACGAAGATAGTCGGCGACGTTTCACGCACGCGTATGATACCCGAAGGTTCGGACGCTATTTCTCCCGCTCCGCACCACGATATTTATTCAATAGAAGACCTGCGGCAGCTTGTTTACTCGCTTAAAGAGGCAACGGAATACAAAAAACCGATTATTGTAAAGGTTGCAGCCGTACATAACATTGCGGCGATTGCCAGCGGCATAGCACGCAGCGGTGCGGATATAATTGCGATTGACGGATTCAGAGGCGGCACGGGCGCCGCACCCACACGCATAAGGGATAATGTGGGAATACCGATTGAACTTGCTCTTGCGGCGGTTGACAAGCGGCTGAGGGACGAAGGAATAAGAAACAAGGTTTCGCTTGTGGTCGGCGGCAGTATACGCTCGGCTTCCGATGTAGTTAAAGCAATTGCCTTAGGCGCCGACGCCTGTTATATTGCGACTGCGGCGCTTTTGGCTCTCGGATGTCATCTTTGCCGCACCTGCCAGACGGGTAAATGCAACTGGGGTATTGCAACCCAGCGCCCCGAACTTGTTAAACGGCTGAACCCCGATATCGGCAGTGAAAGGCTTATAAATCTTATGACAGCCTGGAAGCACGAAATAAAGGAACTGCTCGGCGGAATGGGTATAAACTCGATAGAAGCACTGCGCGGCAACCGATTGATGCTGCGCGGCGTAAATCTTACGGAAAAGGAGCTTGAGATTCTCGGTATCTCACACGCGGGAGAATGAAACGGATATATGTAAACGAAGAATGGTGTTTGGGATGCCATTTATGCGAATACAACTGTGCATTTGCAAATTCGGGCGCAGACGATATGGTGAAGGCGCTTAAAAACAAGAAGATATACCCCAGGATACATATTGAGGATGACGGCAAAATAACCTACGCCGTATCCTGCCGCCACTGTGAAGACCCGATATGCGTAAAAAGCTGCATTTCGGGTGCGCTTACAAAGGAGAACGGCACTGTGGTTATTGACCGTAACAAGTGCGTCGGCTGCCTTACCTGCGTACTGGTATGTCCTTACGGTGCGGTGCGGCAGGACGGGAACGGCGCGGCGCAGAAATGCGAGCTTTGCCTTAAAAATTCGGCAGGCGCGCCTGCCTGCGTTTCGGGATGTCCGAACCGCGCAATTGTATATGAGGAGAGGTGAAGAACTTGAAAAAATATGTTATAATCGGTAACGGAACAGCCGCTGTAGGCTGCATTGAGGGGATACGCAGCGCCGACAAATCGGGCAAGATAACCGTAATATCGGGCGAAAGCCGCCATGTTTATTGCCGCCCGCTGATATCTTATTATCTTGAAGGAAAAACCGACCTTGACAGAATAGCCTACCGCCCTGCCGATTTTTACGATAAAAACAATTGCGCCGTTATATACGATAAAGCGGTAAAAATAGACGCCGAAAACAAGTGCGTACTGACCGAGGGCGGCAAAAAAGAAGAATATGACCGATTGTGCGTATGTACGGGTTCCTCGCCGTTTGTTCCGCCTGCCGACGGTTACGACAAGGTGAAAAACAAATTCACCTTTTTAACGCTTGACGACGCTATTGGGATTGAAAAGGCAATTAACGAAAGAAGCCGCGTACTGATAGTGGGTGCGGGTCTTATAGGGCTTAAATGCGCCGAAGGGTTAAGCGGACGGGTTGCTTCAATAACCGTTTGCGACCTTGCCGACCGTATACTTTCAAGCATATTTGACAGTGACGCGGCGGCGGTAATGCAGGCGCACTTGGAAAGCCACGGAATTAAATTTATGCTTGGCGACACTGCCGTAAAATATACCGAAAATACCGCCGAAATGAAAAGCGGAAAGGCGGTTGAATTTGATATACTTATTTCGGCAGTCGGGGTGCGGCCGAACACAAAGCTTATATCGGATATCGGCGGCGCGGTTACAAGAGGCATAACCGTTGACGATCATATGAGAACCTCGGTTGACAGGATATATGCCGCGGGCGACTGCACCGAAAGCACCGACATTTCGGACGGTAAGGTTAAGATTATGGCGCTGATGCCCAATGCATACATAGGCGGACGGTGCGCCGGCAGTTGTATGGCGGGAAAAGAATCATCCTTTGCCAATGCGATACCGATGAACTCGATCGGCTTTTTCGGGCTTCACGCTATGACGGCAGGCAGCCGATTTGATAAAAAAGACGGCGGCGAAGTTTACGAAGAACGGGACGGCGAGGGAATAAAAAAGTTATTCACGAAAGGTGACCGCCTTACGGGATTTATGCTTATCGGCAAGACCGACGGCGCAGGAATTTACACCGATATGATACGCTCTAAAACACCGCTTACCGACGTTGATTTCGGGAAACTTAAAAAATTGCCCGACATATCGGCATACGATGAAAAAAGGCGTAGAAAAATACTGGGGGGTGTGGTATAATGAGTATTATAAATGCCGAGGATATTACCTTTTCGGAACTGAACGAGCGGATAAGACATTCGGGCGGCGACTGCCGGTTAACCGGTTGCCTGGGTCAGAGATTTATCGCCGCGGGCTCTTCCGGAAAAAATATATCCATTGAAGGCGTGCCGGGCAATGCTTTGGGTGCTTATTTAAGCGGAAGCAGCATAACGGTATTCGGCAACGCGCAGGACGCTGTGGGCGACACTATGAACGACGGTGTTATAACCATACACGGCAACGTAGGCGACGCGGTCGGTTACGCTATGCGCGGCGGAAAGATACTTATAAAGGGCAACGCAGGATACCGCGCCGGAATACATATGAAAGAATATAAAGAAAAGAAGCCGGTCATTGTTATCGGCGGATGTGCAGGAAGTTTCCTCGGCGAATACCAGGCAGGCGGGCTGATACTTGTGCTTAACGCAGAAAATGCGAAAAGACCTATTGTAGGCAACTTCCCGTGCACGGGTATGCACGGCGGAAAAATGATACTGCGCGGCAACGCGGGCGGAATAAAGTTTCCCTCCGGGATAAACAAACGCGCCGCTTCGCCCGATGACATTGCCGAAGTTACCCCTGTAATTAAAGAATTTTGCAAATCATTCGGTTACGATACCGAAAAAATGCTTGCCGACGATTACACGGTAATTACGCCGGACAGCAAGAACCCTTACAAACAGATGTATGTTGCAAACTGACGAAAGGCAAGGATATCCATTATGAAATATTCAAAAGAAGAGGTCAAGCAATATGTTAAGGAGGAGGACGTTAAATTTATACGTCTTGCGTTCTGTGACATTTTCGGCAGGCAGAAAAACATTTCGATAATGCCGGGGGAACTTGACCGTGCTTTCGAAAACGGCATTGCTTTTGACGCCTCGGCAATAGCCGGTTTCGGCGGTGAAGTACATTCGGATCTGTTTTTGCATCCCGACCCGTCGACAATATCCGTGCTTCCCTGGCGCCCCGAACACGGCAGGGTTGTCCGTATGTTTTGCTCGGTTACATACCCCGACGGTACGCCATTTGAGGTTGACACCAGATACTTGCTGAACAGCGCCGTTAAGGCGGCCGAAGACCGCGGCGTCACGTTTTCGTTCGGTTCGGAAACCGAATTTTACCTGTTCTGCCGTGACGAGAACGGCAATCCGACCGACGTACCGTATGACAATGCGGGATATATGGACATAGCGCCGGATGACAAAGGCGAGAATGTACGGCGTGAAATATGCCTGACGCTTGAGATGATGGGAATATCGCCGGAGGGTTCACACCACGAAGAAGGTCCGGGACAAAATGAAATCGACTTCAGATACTCGGATCCGCTGACCGCAGCCGACAATGCGTTGACATTTAAAACCGTGGTCAACACCGCGGCGGCGCACAACGGATTATTTGCGGACTTTTCTCCCAAGCCGATATCCGGCGCACCCGGCAACGGAATGCACATAAATGTTTCGGCAAAATCGGAAAGCGGAGACGTTCTGCCGCAGATCATAGCCGGCATACTGAACCGCATTACGGAAATGACGGTGTTTTTAAATCCGGACGAAACGTCCTACAGCCGTTTCGGGCTTAACAAAGCGCCTTACTACATTTCCTGGTCAAGCGAAAACCGCTCGCAATTGATACGTGTACCTGCGACTGCGGAACCCGAACTGCGGCGCGCCGAACTGCGTTCGCCCGACCCGACCTGCAACCCGTACATTGCTTTTGCACTTATAATAGCGGCGGGGTTAGAAGGCATAGAAAAGAATATGACGCCGCCCGAAGCAGCCGACATAAATCTTTACAGCTGCGGCGAAGAAATTACGGCAAAGTACAAAACATTGCCGAAAACGCTGAGTGAGGCGAAAGCGGCAGCTGCAAACAGTGAATTTATCAGGGGTATTTTACCCGAATCCGTTATTAATATGTACACTAAATAAGCCGGTATAAACCGCACAGATAAAAAGGGAGGGAGAGTTTGATATGAAATTGACCGAGCGCTGTTACAGCATACTTGTAGTATCCGCATCGGCAAAATTCGAACAGTCGATAACTCCCCTGCTTCCCGAATCGGTGTACTCGCCCGTTGCTTTTGCCGCCAACGCCGGAAGCGCAAAACGCAGGCTGCTTGAGCGCAGCGCCGACATAGTTATAATCAACACGCCGCTGCCCGACGATTTCGGGACACGGCTGGCGCTTGATATATGTTCGGGAAGCGGCGCGGGCGTTCTTATGCTTATTAAAAGCGAACATTTCCACGATGTTTCCGCAAAGGTTACGCCGTACGGCGTTCTGACGATACCGAAGCCGACCTCGTCACAGATGATAACACAGTCGCTGAACCTTTTGTGCGGAACGCGCGAACGAATACGGCTTATGGAACAAAAGACCGCCACCATAGAAGAAAAGATGGAAGAAATAAGGATAGTCAACCGAGCCAAATGGGTTTTGATAGACCATCTTAAAATGAGCGAATCGGAAGCGCATAAATATATTGAAAAACAGGCTATGGATCGTTGTGTTACAAAGCGTTCCGTAGCGGAAGATATAATCACGACTTACAAATAACGGAGGAGAGAATATGGCTAAATATATTTTTGTAACCGGAGGAGTTGTTTCGGGACTCGGGAAAGGTATAACCGCCGCGTCTCTCGGGCGGCTGCTTAAAATGCGCGGACTTAAAGTTGCGGCGCAAAAGCTTGACCCTTACATAAATGTTGACCCGGGAACTATGAGTCCCTACCAGCACGGCGAAGTCTATGTTACCGAAGACGGTGCCGAGACCGACCTTGATTTGGGGCATTACGAAAGATTTATTGACGAAAACCTTAACAAGTACTCCAACCTTACAACAGGGAAGGTATACTGGAATGTACTTAACAAGGAACGCCGCGGCGAATATCTCGGCTCTACGGTTCAGGTCATACCCCACATTACCAACGAAATAAAAGAATTTGTTTACCGTGTCGGCAAGCAGACCGACGCAGACGTGGTCATAACCGAAATCGGCGGCACGATAGGCGATATTGAAAGCCAGCCGTTTTTGGAGGCGGTAAGGCAGATATCGCTTGAAGTTGGGCCCGAAAACAGCCTGTTTATACATGTAACTCTTGTACCGTTTTTAAGCGGTTCGGACGAACACAAGTCCAAGCCCACGCAGCACTCGGTTAAAGAATTGCAGGGTATGGGAATACGCCCGGATATTATTGTTTTGCGCTGTGATGAGCCGCTGGAGGACTCAATATTCAAGAAAATATCGCTTTTCTGCAATGTTAAGCCGGATTGCGTTATTGAAAATATTACTCTGCCCTATCTTTACGAAGCGCCGCTTATGCTTGAAAGGGCGAATTTTTCAAGCGTAGTGTGCCGTGAACTGGGTATTGACGCGCCGCAGCCCGACCTTACCGAATGGTCTGCAATGGTTGACAGAATTAAAAATCGCGAAAAAGAAGTACATATAGGTCTTGTGGGCAAATATGTTCAGCTGCACGACGCATATCTTTCGGTTGCGGAAGCAATGCGCCACGCAGGATACACACTTAACACCCACATAAGAATACACTGGATAGACTCGGAAACTATTACGGAGAGCACATATAAGGATATTCTAAAGGGTCTTGACGGAATTATAGTTCCGGGCGGGTTCGGCAGCCGCGGAATTGAGGGAATGATACTTGCGGCGCGGTTTGCAAGAGAAAATAACATACCCTACTTCGGCATTTGTCTCGGTATGCAGATAGCGGTTATAGAATATGCGCGCGATGTTGCGGGTATTACCGACGCACATTCGGGCGAGTTTGACGAACTTTGCAAAAACAAGATCATCGACTTTATGCCGGGACAGAGCGATAATATTGACAAAGGCGGCACTTTAAGGCTTGGGGCATATCCCTGTGTTATTAAAGAGGGCACTACAATGGCGCGCTGCTACGGTGAATCCACCATTTATGAACGTCACCGCCACCGTTATGAATTTAATAACGATTACCGTGATGCGCTTACGGCAAAGGGCCTTACATTATCGGGCACATCACCCGACGGCAGACTGGTTGAAACGGTTGAACTGAGCGACCAACCGTTCTTCGTAGGCGTGCAATACCACCCCGAATTCAAATCGCGCCCCAACAAGGCTCACCCGCTGTTTAAAGGCTTTATTGCAGCCGCACTTGAAAGGGCTGAAAACAAGCAATGAAATTTACCAAAATGCAGGGTCTTGGGAATGATTACCTGTACATTTATGCCGACAGTTTACCGGACGACGCTGCGGCGCTGTCGGTAAAACTGTCCGACCGTCATTTCGGTATCGGCTCCGACGGTATGATATGGATACTCCCGTCAGACAAGGCTGATTTTATGATGAGGATATTCAACGCCGACGGAAGTGAGGCAAAGATGTGCGGCAACGGTATACGCTGTGTAGGAAAATATGTATTTGACAAAGGGTACACCGACAAAACACAGATAACCGTTGAAACCCTTTCGGGCATAAAGGAGATTACTTTAATTACTGACGGAAGTAAAGCACTCGGAGCAACGGTCAATATGGGAAAAGCCGAGGTTTCGCCGCCGAAAACGGTAAAAACGGAGTTCGGCGAAACGGTTTGCATACCGGTTAATGTCGGCAATCCGCACGCGGTAATATTCACCGATGACACAGAAAATGCGCCCGTTGCAAAATTAGGAAGTGAAATTGAAAACAGCGCCGAATTCATCGGCGGTGTTAATGTTGAATTTGTACAAAAAATTGAAGAAAGGCGTCTGCGTATGCGCGTATGGGAACGCGGCAGCGGAATTACGCTCGCCTGCGGAACGGGGGCATGCGCGGCGGCAGCGGCAGCTGTTCACAGCGGACTGTGCAAATATGATGAAAAAATTACAGTCAGCCTTGACGGCGGGCCGCTTACCGTAACTATATTAAAAGACGGCACTGCGGTTATGACCGGACCTGCCGAAACGGTTTTTGAGGGTGTGATATAAAATGGCAAAACCAAACAAACATTATGCAGAACTTAAATCATCATATCTTTTTTATAACATTGAGCAAAAGGTAAACAAATATTTATCTCAAAACCCGAACGCGCACCTGTTGCGGCTCGGAACGGGTGACGTTACGCTGCCGCTTGCAAAGGCGGTTATTGAGGCGCTGCACGGCGCGGTTGAAGAACAGGCACACGGTGAAACCTTCCACGGATACTGCCCCGAATGCGGAACCGAATTTTTAAAAACCGCTGTCCGCGGATACTATAAATCGCACGGCGTAGAACTTTTGAACGACGAAATATTCATTTCCTGCGGCGCAGGCGACGAACTCGGAAATATTCTTGACATTTTTTCGTGCGACGACACGGTACTTGTTATAGAGCCTACCTACCCCGCATATGTTGACTCTAACGTTATGGCGGGGCGCAAAATAATACATTACCCCTCAAGCGAAAAGGACGGCTTTGCGCCCCTGCCGCCCGAAGACACGGCTGCGGATATTATTTACATCTGCTCGCCCAATAACCCGACGGGCGCTGTGTTCGGCAAAGAAAAATTAAAAGTTTGGGTGGATTACGCAAACGCCCACGGCTCGGTTATAATTTTTGACGCGGCGTATGAAGCGTTTATTGAGCAGGACGGTATTCCGCACAGCATATTTGAAATTGAGGGCAGCCGCACCTGTGCCATTGAGATCTGCTCGCTTTCCAAAACTGCAGGCTTTACGGGCACGCGCTGCGGATACACCGTAGTTCCCAAACAGTTGGTTCTGGACGGGATGAACCTGAACGATATGTGGGTAAGGAACAGAACCACAAAGTCAAACGGTGTTTCCTATATTATTCAGCGCGGCGCGGAAGCGGTATTTACGGAAAAAGGTCAGCGCGAAATCAAAGAAGACCTGCACATTTATAAACAGAATGCCGCCGTGCTTATGAAAGCGCTTGACGAATGCGGAATTTGGTACTGCGGAGGAATAAACGCCCCGTATGTATGGTTCAAATGCCCGAATGGTATGGGCAGTTGGGAAATATTTGACAAACTGCTTAACGAAGCGCAGGTAATAACCACCCCGGGCGAGGGGTTCGGCGCCTGCGGCGAAGGTTATGTCCGACTTTCGTCTTTCGGCAACCCCGAAGATATAAAAGAAGCGGCAGAACGTATTAAAAAAGCGCTTAAAAACCTTTAAAATTTATCCCCTGTGTTTTCTTTCCGAAAGCGCAGGGGATTTTTCAAACGGTTGACACTTATCGCTTATTGTGATATAGTCGTAAGCAATGTAATTCGATTTTCCGAAAACGGGGTGAAGGCAGTGCAAGGGTGTTTTCTGTGTCCGCGAAAATGCGGAATTGACCGCAGGGGCGGCTCGGGTTTTTGCAGACAAAAAGATGAAGTTATGCTTGCAAAGGCATATCTGCATAAATTTGAAGAACCCTGTATTTCGGGTGTAAACGGTTCGGGGACAGTGTTTTTTTGCGGCTGCAATCTGCACTGCGTTTTTTGCCAAAACAGCAAAATAAGCCGAACCGATTTCGGCAAACCGGTAAGCGTACAGCGGCTTGCGGAAATATTCAGCGAACTCGAACGGCAGGGCGCGCACAACATCAACCTTGTAACACCGACGGTATGGGCGGATAAAATAAAAGCCGCAATTAAAATTGCAAATCCGAACATACCGGTTATATACAATTGCGGAGGCTATGAAAATGCCGATATTATACGCGGTTTAAAGGGGTATGTGCAAATATTTATGCCGGATATTAAATTCTTCTCCCCTGCCCTGTCGGCGCGCTATATGCAGGCTGCCGATTATTTCGGCGTTGCCGCAGAGGCGCTCGGTGCTATGGCAGCTGCGGCAGGCGAACCGCAGTTTGACAGCGGCGGGTTGATGACGGGCGGCGTATTGGTAAGGCACCTTGTTATGCCGTCACACTTTAAAGACTCGCTTGACATAATAAACGAACTTTACCGCCGTTTCGGCAGCAAGGCATTCGTTTTAAGCCTTATGAACCAATATTACCCCTGCGGTGACGCTCGGCTTTACCCCGAAATAAACCGCCGCACAACAACATATGAATATGAAAAGGTGCTTAAAGCGGCTGCCGATTTAGGCTTTAAGGGCTATTCGCAGGAACGCTCGTCGGCAAGCAAAATATACACGCCCGATTTTGACTTTTTGGGTATTTAGCGCACTGTTGCAATCTGTAAAAATTCGGAATTAATCTTTTTTAAAAAATAGTTCTTTAATATTCCGTGCGATTGTGTTATAATGTTATGAAAGTATGATTTAAGAGGTTGAATATGGTTTTAAAAAGCAAACCGCCGCGACCGTCCCAAAAGCCGGGGTTTCGTGAATGGTTTTTGAATATAATTCCGCTTTATTCATTCCTGCCGCTTGCGCTTATGGTGTCGGTAAATCTTATTGCATTTTACGGAACAAGGCTTTTTACGGCAAATGCGTACCATTACGATATCGCTTTGAGTGTTGACGGTAAAATTCCCTTTTTCACCCCTGCAATTGTAATATACATTGCTTCTTATATACAATGGGTGGTCGGTTATGTTGCCATTGCGCGCGAAAGCCGCGAAGTTTGCAACCGCTTTATTTACGGCGAGATAATTGCGAAGGTTATCTGCGCGGTGATTTTTCTTGCGTTCCCAACCGCTACCGTGCGCCCCGAGGTGCCTGACGGCGGTGTGTTTAATTGGCTGACGGCGCTTATATATTCGCTTGACAAGCCGGACAATCTTTTTCCGTCGCTGCATTGCCTTGAAAGTTATTTTTGTATGCGCGGCGCATTTTACTGCCGCAAAACGCCTAAATGGTTTGCGCCCGTGAATGTGATTTTTACGCTTATGGTATTCGCCTGCATACTGCTTGTTAAGCAGCACGTTTTGCTTGATATACCGTCGGCAATCATTGTGGCTGAAATAGGAATGTTTGCAATGCGGGCAATTGAAAAGAAGAAACACAAAACGCTTTTATCGGACTGAAAACCGATACTTCCGGAGGTCGTAAATTTGAACAACAATCAAAGTAACGATAAACCGAATATCAAGAAAAAACTCGGCTGGTCGCTTGCATTTGTGGTGATTGCAGCGGCAAGCATCTGGGCAATAACCTCGCAAAGTAAGTCGTTTTCATTCGGCGGGTTTATGGATTACATTAAAAGCGCGGATCCGCTGTATTTTTCGCTTGCAGTAATTTGTATGCTGGGATTTATTGCTTTTGAGGGTATTGCCGTAATTTCGATACTTGACGGTTTCGGGCAAAAACGCAGCCTGAAAAGCGGGCTTGTATATTCGGCGGCGGACGTTTATTTTTCCGCAATAACCCCATCTGCAACGGGCGGACAGCCTGTGTCGGCATATTTTATGATAAAAGACGGAATATCCGGCGCAATGACAACCGTTGCGTTGCTGCTTAACCTTGTTATGTATGCGCTTGCGATAATCGCCATAGGTATCGTCAGTTTTATTTTCAACTTTAAAACATTTCACCATTTCGGCGGCTTTTCAAAATTTCTTATACTGCTCGGTTGCCTGCTGCAAATCGGGCTGGTAGTATTTTTTTGGATGGTACTTAAAAAAGAAACCATTTTGCACCGTTTTTGCAAATGGGGCATTCGCGTACTTAACAAACTGCATATAATAAAACATCCCGAAAAGCAGGAGCAAAAGATTGATAAAACAATAGCCGATTATAAAGAGTGTGCGGCGGAAATCAAAGGAAAGACGGCGATGCTTGTAAAGGCATTTATCTTTAATTTTCTGCAACGCGTTTCCATCGTTTCGGTATCTATGTTCGTGTACCTTTCGGCAGGAGGTTCGCTTTCGCGCGCGTTTGACATATGGGCGGCGCAAAGTTATGTTATACTCGGCTCAAACTGCATACCGATACCGGGTGCAATGGGCGTTTCGGACTATTTGATGATAGACGGATTTTCGGGAATAACGAGTGACTCCGTTAATCTCGAACTTCTTTCACGCTCGGTTTCATTCTACTCTTGCGTGATACTTTGCGGCATTACAATACTTATTAAATATTTTGCTATTAAGAGAAATCAGGGAAGGTTGGGCGAAGTATGTTAGGATTTTATGATTACACAGTGATACTCACATACATATCGCTGTTATCCGCCGGCACGGGAATTCTTGTTTCGCTGGCACAGAACGGGCATCCGTATTTGGGCGTTTTGTTTTTACTTATATGCGGGCTTTGCGATTCTTTTGACGGAAAGATCGCAAGAACCAAAAAGAACCGCACAAAGCAGGAATGCAGTTTCGGCATACAGATCGACTCGCTTTCAGACATTGTTGCGTTCGGCGTATTGCCTGCCTGCATAGGCGGTGCGCTTTACCGTTCTTCCCCCTTTATAAAACGCACATTCAACAATCCCGAATCGGGAGTTGCGGGTAAAATATGTTCCGGTCTTTTATTCGCCGTGCTTTTGCTTTACATTCTTGCGGCGCTTATCCGCCTTGCATACTTTAATGTTACGGAAGAAGAGCGTCAACAACACGAACAATGCCGCCGCAAACAGTACACGGGGCTGCCCGTTACTTCCGCCGCGCTTATATTCCCCACCGTTATGCTCTTGCAATATATATTAAAAATCGACCTTGTATTCCTGTTCTTCGCGCTTATGCTTTTAACGGCGTTTGCTTTCCTGGCGCCTTTCCATATGAAAAAACCGGGGATGAGGGGCATAATTATTATGGTATGTATCGGCGCAGCGGAATTCATAGCGTTTTTGGTTATGCGCCGCGTTTTTGGTTAATATGCGCGCGCCGGTTAAGCCGACCGACAACGGCAGGTTTTTGAAATTTTTATATGGTACCGCACCCGGCAGGATACTTTTAAAACCCTTGGTATCCGTCGGGGTTTCGCGTTTTGTCGGTGCATTTATGAACACGGTGCTCTCTGTTCCGTTAATAAAGCCGTTTATCCGTTCAAAGGGCATTGATATGTCGGAATATGAGCCGTGCAAATACCGTAGTTTTAACGAATTTTTTACACGGCGTATAAAGCCCGAACGCCGCCCCGTAAACAGTGACGCAACTACGCTTATCTCCCCTGCGGACGGTTTTTTATCCGCTTACAGGATTGAAGAAAACAGCGTTATACCGGCTAAGCAGAGCCGTTACACTATAGAGAGCCTATTAAACTCGGCAGAGGACGCAAAGCAGTTTTACGGCGGCGTTTGTCTTGTTTTCAGGCTGTGTGCCGATAATTACCACAGGTACTGTTTTGTCGACAATGCAGAACCGATAAAAAGCAGTTTCGTTAAAGGAAAACTGCACACCGTAAGGGCGATAGCATTGCAAAACACCCCCGTTTTTACCGAAAATTGCCGTGAAATAACACTTATGAAAACCGAACACTTCGGAACGATAGCGCAGATAGAGGTCGGCGCTATGTTAGTCGGGAAAATAGACAATTTGCCGTTTAAGTCGCACGTTTGCAAGGGCGACGAAAAGGGTAAGTTTTTATACGGTGGTTCAACCGTGATACTGCTTCTCCGAAACGGTGCCGCCGAATTCGGCAATGACCTGTTTGAACACACCGAAAAAGGCTTTGAATTCCCCGTTTTACAGGGCGAATCCGTTTCGAGCATTTAAAAATTGATAGGGTACAAAAAATACCCACCCGTCAAACGGGTGATTTGCACAAGAACTGTAATTCCTTAATGCCGACCCGCGTCTCATGGCGCGGGTTTTCTCTTTTTTCAATCCTTAAAGCTTTTGCGCCTTGGCTACACCTAAAGGGGTTAACTAAATGGATCTACGATTCTCTTTAATGCAAGCCATAACATAAAATACAGGTCACACAATCCCTCCGAATTGTGTGACCTGTATATAAATTTAAGTGCTTATTCTAATGTTCCGGACGCCAACTTCCGATTAGTGCTATTCCTTAATTGCTGCCTGTGCTGC
>CAVKHV010000037.1:0-15514 GCA_963656085.1 Agathobacter sp. | reverse complement strand
TTCGATACCGACTCGTTTTTAAACCGACTGAAAATTCTTATGGAAGCAGCGTATGCTGGAAAGGAAAATGCAATCCGCGCATTAGTGGAAGGTATTGTTACTACATATCACCCGGTCGGTATATGTGACTCGAAATATAAATGCGAAGCTTTTGAGAAACAGACGGAAATTGCAGGGAACAAAAAATCAAAAAAAGAAATGGAAGTTACAGCAATATGAAATTCAAACCATTTGAAGAGAAAGTATGGCTTGCGACACCGACCATGCACGGCGATGAATTCAAGTATATGACTGAGGCTTATGAAACTAATTGGATGTCCACAGTTGGTGCAAACATCAATGAAGTCGAGCGCATTGCCGCTGAAAAGGCTGAAATGAAATATGCTGTTGCTCTTTCAGCTTGTACTGCTGCACTTCATCTTTGTGTAAAATCTGCCGGGGAACGGCTTTACGGAAAACCTGCAATCAGCCACGGAGCGTTGGAGGGTAAGCGCGTTTTCTGCTCTGATATGACTTTCGGCGCAACGCCGAATCCTGTGGTCTATGAAGGCGGTATCCCGGTATTCATTGACACCGAAGCCGATTCCTGGAATATGGACCCCTCCGCGCTGGAAAAGGCATTTCAAATCTATCCTGATGTGAAACTTGTTGTTTACGCCGAACTTTACGGCTTTCCCGGACGGGTTGACCTAATTAAACAAATTTGTGAAAGGCACGGTGCGCTTTTGATTGAGGACGCTGCCGAAGCAATGGGCGCAACGCTAAACGGCAGGCAATGCGGTTCTTTTGGGGATTATTCCGCAATCAGTTATAACGGAAACAAGATTATCACCGGCTCTGCCGGTGGCTGCCTTTTAACTAACGATATTGAAGTTGCAAACAAAGCGCGCAAATGGTCAACACAGGCGCGTGAAAATGCACCGTGGTATCAACACGAAGAGGTTGGCTACAACTATCGTATGAGCAATGTGATTGCCGGCGTCATACGCGGGCAATATCCGCATTTGGAAGAACATATCGCGCAGAAAAAGGCAGTCTATGAGAGATACCGCGAAGGGCTCAGTGATTTGCCGATAACAATGAATCCAGTTGTGGACGGCGCTGTGCCGAATTATTGGCTTTCCGCTTTGGTTATTGACAAAGAATATATGTGCCTTCAGGTCAGAAGCGATTCTGAGGCTTTTTACATAAAAGAGAAAGGCAAAACGTGCCCAACGGAAATTTTGGAAACGCTTGCAAGCCTTAACGCCGAGGGAAGACCCTTTTGGAAACCTATGCATATGCAGCCGATGTATCGTATGCACGACGCCGTCGGAAGAGACGGTACGCTTTGTTGCCGCACAAACACTTATATCGCAGGCGGCATTTATGATGTCGGAGCAGACATTTTTGAACGCGGTTTATGTTTGCCGAGCGATAATAAAATGACGGCGGAACAGCAGCAAAAAATCATTGAGATTATTAAAAAGTGTTTTGAATAACGGAGAATTGCAGATTTATTTGCAACCGAATTGTGGAGTTGTGTCTAATGAGCGTGAAAAGTTCAATCGCCGAGAGGCAGAGCGGCGAGGTCAGGGGAATTCTGCATAAACCATATGGACCGTATGAAAGATTTATTAAGCGCCCGCTTGACTGTTTGCTTTCCGCTTTGGCTCTCATTATTTTGAGTCCTTTGCTTCTTGTTATGTCAGTTCTTATAAGGATAGATATGGGAAGCCCGGTGGTTTTTAAACAACACAGAGTCGGGATAAACGAAAAAGAATTCGTTATGTATAAGTTCCGTTCTATGACGGACGCAAGAGACGAAAACGGTGTTTTTCTTCCCGATGACCAACGGATTACGAAGCTCGGGGCTTTTATCAGAAAAACATCAATCGATGAACTATTAAGTTTAATCAATATTTTCAAAGGCGATATGGCGATTATCGGTCCGAGACCGTTGCCGACAAGATATTTAGGGCGTTATACCGAGGAACAGCGGCGCCGCCACGAGGTCAGACCGGGACTGTCTAATCCGTCGACTGCAAGCGGCAGGAATAATCAGACTTGGGAAAATCAGTTTGAGGGCGACATTCGGTATGTTGACCATATATCTTTTCTCACCGATGTCAAAAGTATTGTTGATACCGTTAAGGTTGTTTTTAACCGCGACGGCGTAACAGCCGACGACGGCGGCGCCCGCGGAGAGTTCATAGGAATCGCAAATGTTGAAGACCTTCAAACAGATGACGAGGGGAATTATATGAAACTGTAGTAACAAAAATGCGCGGAAGAGGAAACAAAAATGAAAAAAATATATATTGTGGGAGCAGGCGGTTTCGGTCGGGAACTGCTTTGGTGGATTAAAGATATCAATAAGATAAATCCCACATGGGAAATCGCGGGTTTTTTGGATGACGACCCCCACGCATTGGACGGCTATCGGTGCGATTACGGTGTGGTCGGCGGTATTAAGACCTGGCAGCCGAAAGAGGACGAGGAATTTGCTTTGGCGTTCGGGTCACCTGCACTTAAAAGAAAGATAGTGGCTTTGCTGAAAGCGAAAGGCGCCAAATTTGCGAGCATTATTCACCCGACGGCAATGCTTTCCGAGTTTGCCGATTACGGCGAAGGCTTTATAATGTTCCCGTATTCTAAACTGTCGGCTAATTCAACCGTCGGGGATTTTGTGACGCTGCTTTCATCGCCGATAGGGCACGATACGGTAATCGGAGATTATTCGGTTATAAGCGGAAACTGTAATGTAGTAAGAAATGTGGTCATAGGGAAAGATGTTTTTCTTGCCGCCGGCGTATGTGTTGCTCAGGATATCCATATCGGAGACGGCGCGTATCTCGGAATCGGCTCTGTTGTTTTAAAAGATGTAAATCCCGGGGATACGGTTTTCGGGAATCCGGCGAGGGTAATGCCGAAAACAAAATAATAAGCCCCGAAATATGGGTGAAATGACACCGCGTTGACGGATAGGAGGAAAGAATATGAGAAGCAGATTGGCAAATTTGCTCTATGAAAATGCGCTTAAAACCCCTGAAAAACAGGCTGTTTGGTGTGACGGAAAGACGGTGACTTACAAACAAATGGCTGATTTGGTCAGCCGTTATTCCAATCTTCTGCTGAGCTGCGGGGCGGCATACGGAGACCATATCGCTATACCGATGAACAACAGTATCGAATCTGTGGCGCTCTTTTTCTCCGCCGCAGACCTCGGCGTCTGTGTGATTCCGCTCAACCCGTCGCTTCCTCTTGAAGCGATAAAGGCTGCTATGGCAGCAGGCGATGTCAAACATATAATTGCCAGAAAATCTTTTTTTGCCGAATGTGATAAAAGCGGCGGACTTGATGTTCCCGGCTTTGCAATTTGTCTGGACAGTGAATATCCCGGTACAGTACCGTTTTCTACGATAAATGAGATGTCTGCCGAGCGCCCCCAAATCGACTATGATATAAGCGGTGACGAAAGTTTTATTTTAACTATGACATCAGGCTCAACGGGCACGCCGAAACCGATTGACATCAGCCAAAATAATAAATACGACCGCGCGGTGGCTCATATCAATGTCTACAAGATTACAAAAGATGACAGAATCATCGCTGCCACACCGCTTTATCATTCCCTTGCGGAACGGCTTGTTATACTTCCGCTTATTCTCGGTGCAACTTCAATACTTCTTCCGAGATTTACCCCCGCTATTTGGCTTAAATGCGTCGAAGAACAAAAACCGACTTTTACCATAGCGGTATCTGCCCAGTTGGCTCAAATTTTGGAACTGCTTAAGAAACCGAACGCCCCCGCTATCACGAGTTTTCGCAGCATAGTTTCTTCTTCCGCTTTGCTTGAGGCAAGCGTGAAATACGAATTGATTGATTTGTTGAAATGTGAGTTCCACGAGATGTACGGCGCGTCTGAGATTTCCACCGCAACCGACATTTGTTTTCAGGAAGCAAAGGATAAGCAAAATTCGGTGGGAAAATCCTTTGACGGCGCACAGATTAGAATACTGCGCGACGAGAGCGAATCGGATTTCGACACCGATTGCGCACCTTTTGAAGTCGGCGAAATTGCGGTCAAGTCCAAACTTCAGTGCAAAGGGTACTATAAGCAGGAGGCCATGATGCACGCTTCTATGCTCGGAGATTATTTCCGCACGGGCGACCTTGGCTACCTCGATGAAGACGGCTATCTGTATTTCTCCGGCCGAAAGAAAGAACTTATCATCACAGGCGCCGTTAATGTCTATCCTCACGATATTGACGCGGTTGTCGGCAGACTTCCCGAAGTTGAGGAATGTGCGGCGTTTGCCTATCCCGACGACAGGCTCGGTGAAATTGTTGCTTTGGCGGTTGTGCCGAAAGAAGAGCGGGACATCAGTGTGCGCGCCTTGAGAACTTATTGTGCCAGAAATCTTGCTGATTTCCAGCAGCCGCATAAAATTTTTATCGTGGACAAACTCCCTCGAAACATTATGGGCAAACTTCAGAGAATGTCAATACTGGATTATATCAGAAAATCCGGATTAGATTCATGAAAGTGGTGAAAGATATGGTAAAAGATTTTATAATAGACTATATTCAACGCGAATACACTGTTCCGAGCGATGTTGATATTATTAACCTGAATTTTGTTGAAGAGGGTTATGTGGATTCTCTCGGGTTAGTTCAGTTTATTTATACTTTGGAAGACGAATTCGGAATTACTTTTTCCGATGAAGAATTGCAAAGCCCCGATATAACGGTTGTGGGGAAACTGATTTCCATCGTGGAAACAAAGATGGAGGCTGAAAAACAGTGAATATAGACGGGATAAAGGTGGTTGACGCGACCCTGAGAGACGGCGGCCTTGTCAACGACTTCCGATTTGATGACGATTTCGTCAGGGCGCTGTATGAAGCGAATATCGCTGCGGGCGTCGATTATATGGAGTTTGGATATAGAGCCAGTAAAAAGCAGTTCGACCCAAATTCATTCGGCAAATGGAAGTTTACAGACGACGGGGACATACTGAATGTAATCGGCGAGAAAAATCCGCGTATAAAAATTTCAGTAATGGCAGATGTCGGCAGAACGGATTTCAGGGAGGATATAAAACCCCGAAAAGACAGCCCGGTTGATGTTTTCCGTGTTGCAACATATCTCGAAACAATTACCGAAGCGGTTGAAATGATTAACCACATAAGTTCCCTTGGGTATGAAACCACCTGCAACCTTATGGCAATTTCAAAATATACCGACGACCAAATTGCGAGTGCACTTTATACACTGGCTCAAACCCCGGCGCTTGCTGTTTATGTTGTTGACAGTTACGGCACTCTTCACCCAAAACAGACGAGAAAACTTGTTAGGCTTTTTCATAAAATTTTAAGCCCTGTCGGCAAGGAAGTCGGCATTCACGCTCACAACAATCAGCAGTGCGCTTTTGCAAACACTTTGGAAGCGAAAGACTGCGGAGCCAAGTGGCTGGACGGCACCGCGTTCGGTATGGGAAGGGGCGCCGGCAACTGCCATTCTGAAGTGCTTCTCGGATATTTGAACGGCAAAAAATATCACATTGAGCCTATTCTTAAACTTGTGCAGGAGCGAATGCTGCCGATGAAAGAAGCGGGTGTTGATTGGGGTTACAACACTTCTTATATGCTCACAGGTTTAACTAATCAGCACCCGAGAACAGCCATCAAGGCGACCAAGGAAAAAGACAGAGACTTTGTTGAACAATTTAAGTTCCTGTCGTATAAATAGGAATGAATTATATGAAAGATACAGTTACCGTCGGCGTTATCGGCGCAGGCCGCGCATTAGAACTTCACGCTTATGGGTATAAGCGTTCAAATATCCCTGTTCGTTTGAAAACCGTTATGGCAAGAAGACCCGAGCAAATTCGAAAGGCAGTTGAACTTTACGGGTTTGAAAAAGGCACAACAAATTATGATGACCTTTTGAACGACCCCGAAATCGATGTTATAGACATTTGCACGCCGCCTTATGTTCACAAGGCGGAAATCATCAAAGCCATGCGGGCGGGAAAGCATATTATATGTGAGAAACCTCTGGTGGGTTATTTTGGGCGCAAAGGCGACCCTGAGCCTATCGGCGAAAAGGTTTCCAAAAAAATTATGTTTGAATGTCTTATGGAAGATTTGGAAGAACTTCGCAAAGTCAGGGCAGAAACCGGTATGCGGTTTATGTATGCGGAAAATTTTGTTTATGCCCCCGCTGTTTTAAAAGCGGCGGAAATTATCCGCGCAAAAAAAAGTCGAATACTTTACATGAAAGGTGAAGAAAGCCTGAAGGGGTCAAGTTCTGCGGTTGCCGGAGAATGGAATAGAACAGGTGGCGGCATCTTTATGCGTAACGGCGTGCATCCGCTGGGGGCAATCCTTTATTTAAAAGAACAGGAGTCTATTTCTCAGGGCTGTAATGTTACTGTTAAAAGTGTAGTCGGAGATATGGGCTTTGCGACAAAAGGATTGTCCGAACATGAGCACAGACATATTGCAGCCAGACCGCACGATGTTGAGGATGCCGGAACTGCTATTATTACATTTACAGATGGCAGTAAGGCTACTATCATATCTACGGACAATCTTCTGGGCGGGAGTAAAAACTATGTAGAGGTTTATGCCAACGATATGGCAATAAATTGCCGCTTGACTATGAATGACGCTATGGAGACCTATATGGTCGATGATGAGGGTATGGAAGGGGTTTATCTTTCTGAAATGCTGCCTATCGTGACCGGCTGGAATAAACCATTCGTGGCTGATGAAATGCTTCGCGGTTATTGTAATGAGATAGTTGATTTTATGGGTGCAATACTTGAAGACCGTGAGCCGGAGGGATGCTTTGACCTTGCTGCTCAGGTTATGAAGGTTGTTTATGCTGCTTATTACTCTGATGAAGAGGGCAGAAGAATAGATTTGGTATAAAGTTGTACATCTGCTATAAAGAATTTTCATATGAAATAATAATCTTACGGGAGATGGCAGAGAATGAAAAACATTTACATATGTTTTTACTAACGGTGAGAAATCCAAGAACATGAATACACTCTCCGATATTCTTGAATTTCTTGCTGTAAATCATATCCGTAGAAACGATACTCTTATTGCTCTCGGTGGTGGCGTTGTCGCAGATATCGTCGGGTTTGCTGCTGCTATTTATATGTGAGGAATATCAGTCGTACAGATTCCGACCACGCTACTTGCTGCAGATGTTCCTTAGATGTTTTCTGAAATGACCGATGTCATGATGAATGACAAAAAACAGGGATGCGCGGATTGTGTTTGAACTGCCATATGAGCTGGGAAATTGTAGGGAAATTAAACTTAAAAAGGAAGAGACTGTAAAATTATTTAAAAGGATCCTTAATGAAGTTTAATATCAAAGCTTGTTTTGTTACATTTATGGACAAATATAAGAAAAACATTGCATATCTTTTCTAGCATAGCCCGTTTTCCTTGTCAAGAGTCGTTACATTTCTGCTCTTGACAACTCAAACATTCTATGCTGTGTATAAATCACGAGGGCAATGCCCTCAACAGATAACCAAGTAGGTTATCAAAAAATACAGCAAGTTAGTGAAAACTACTTGACTTTTTATAGGAGAAAAAACATGAAAATTCTGTATGTAACTACCATTGGTGGTACAATGGCATTTTTTAACGATTTCATTAAGCTACTGCTTGATGAGGGATGCACAGTTGACATTGCGACAAATGAGAACACTTCAAAGGTTCCTGTATGTTATAGGGAATGGGGATGTACAGTATATCAGATTAACACATCTCGTTCTCCGCTTAATAGTGGCAACTTAGAGGCGATCAAACAAATAAAAGAGCTTGTGTTAAAAGAAAAGTATGACATTGTTCACTGTCATACTCCGGTTGCGGCGATGTGTACCCGTCTTGCCTGCCGCAAAGCGCGCAAAAACGGCACAACAGTGTTCTACACTGCCCACGGCTTCCATTTTTACAAGGGTGCGCCGCTGAAAAATTGGCTGCTTTATTACCCGGTGGAGAAGTTTTGCGCTCATTTTACCGACGTGTTGATTACGATGAACAAAGAGGATTATGCTTTGGCTCAAAAGAAAATGAGAGCAAAGCGCGTGGAATATGTTCCGGGTGTCGGTATTGATTTAAAAAAATATGGTCAGGCTGTGGTGGATAAAGCGGCAAAACGAAAAGTGTTGGGATTGCCTAATGATGCTACGGTGTTGCTGTCGGTTGGCGAGCTGAACGAAAATGAAAATCACGAAACTGTTATCCGGGCGATTAAGGACTTGGATGTGTATTACATAATTGCAGGCAAAGGCAGCTTGCAAGAGCATTTGCAAAATGTAATTGATGAGTTCGGTATGAATAACAAAGTGAAATTGCTCGGTTTTCGTGATGATGTAGGTGAGCTTTGTGAAATTGCAGATATCTATGTAATGCCAAGTTATATAGAAGGCTTGTCCGTTGCGTTAATGGAAGCTATGGCAAGCGGCTTACCTTGTGTTGTCAGCAATATACGCGGAAATACTGACTTAATTGATGAGAATGGCGGCGCGCTCTTTAATCCGCACAACATAGAAGATTGCAAAAAATCACTCCAAAAAGTGATTTTAAGCGAAGCAAAAAGTCTTGGTATGCATAACCTTGAAAAAATCAAAAAGTTTTCACTTGTTGCAATAAACGAACAAATGGTTGACATAATTCGGGGGGGTACTACCACTTAACTGTGCTGATAACCCGCTGGAAAAAGCGTGAAGAATTTGGAATACCTCTGGATGCTTGCTGGTTGCTTAATGTTGGTGAGTTGATACCACGCAAAAATCAAGAGACACTTATCCGTGCCGTTGCACAGTCAAGGAAATATATCTAACGATTGCGGGCAAAGGGGTATTGTTTGATGAATTATTATCTTTGATCATAGAGCTAGGTGTTAATGACCGAGTAAAATTATTAGGACATAGATCGGATATTGCCGAACTATGTAAATCATGTGATATATTTGCGTTTCCATCATTTCATGAGGGGCTGCCTGTTTCCGTTATGGAGGCGATGGCTAGTGGCTTACCAATACTGTGCAGCCGTATTAGAGGAAATACAGATTTGATTGATGAGAATGGCGGAAGATTGTTTAATCCATATAGCATTAGTGAATGCGCTTTTGCGTTACGCGATTTGCAGAAAGACGAATTGACCGTGTTAGGTAAAGAAAATTCTAAGAAGATAGAAAAGTTTTCGTTAATCAGTGTGATCAAGTATATGAAAAGACTTTACGGATTGCCGAGTTGATAAAGAAAGGTGTTGCGAATGTTGGAAAAGATAGATTGCAAGTGTTGTCGGGGCAGGAACTGTTGCCACAAAAGATGTCCATCCGTATGCGGTTGTTGGAGGAGACCCTGTAGGTGTGCTTTTATATAGAAACAAAAGTTTCAAAAGCAATAGGTGATAAAGAGGTTGGAATAGTGAAAATTTTAGTTTTTGGTATGAGTACGAATATCTGCGGAGGGATAGAGTCCTTTCTCCTTAATATGAATAAGTTTATGAGCGGCGACTGCATTTTTGATTATGTGCTTTTAGGAGATTCTGCGGTATTTGAAGATGAAATTCGCAAAAACGGCGGGAAACCGATATATGTGACTTCCTACCGCAAAAACCCGATTAAATATTTCCTGGAACTCATCAGGATACTTAAAAGCAATAAAAGGGAGTATAAGGCGGCATGTTTCAATTTATTTTCAATGGTACATATGGTTCCCGTCCTTTTATGCCGATTGTTTGGTTATAAAATAATTTTACATTCGCACAACAATAATCTGCAGCAAAGCAGTAAAGTTTACAGGATGCTTCACAGGTTAAATAGGGCGTTGTTCGGAAACTTGAATTGTTTAAGATTAACCAATTCCGATGCTTCAACCGAGTTTATGTTCGGGAAAGGGAAAAAAGCGACGCTTATCTATAACGCCGTTGATACCGAAAAATTTATGTATAACCCCGCAAATCGGGAAAAAATCCGAAAAGAATTGGGAATAACCGACAATATAGTTATCGGTTTTTCGGGCAGACTTTCCCCTCAGAAAAACCCGCTTTTTCTTATTGAAATTTTTGAGGCTGTTCACAAGCGTAACAATAATACCGTGTTGCTTATAGCCGGAGAGGGAGAACTGAGACCTGACATAGAGAAAAGCATTCGGGAAAAGAAGTTGGATTCTTATGTGATTATGCTCGGAAACAGAAATGATATTGAAGACATTTATCAGGCAATGGATTTGTTTCTTTTACCGTCGCTGTTTGAGGGGCTCGGCATTGTCCTGATTGAAGCGCAATGTGCTGGTCTTCCGTGTGTTGCTTCTGCCGATGTTATTCCGAATATTGTTGAAGTTACCCCTTATGTTCTCCGAGCCGGGTTAAGTGAATCACCTGATGAATGGGCAGAAAAGATTCTTAGGCTGTTGAAACATCGGGGAAATTGCAATCGATCGGATGGGTACAAGTATATAGCAGAATCACACTTTAATATAACAAGGGAAGCTCCGAGGTTAGAGAAAATAATAAAAGCAGATTAATGAATATGGGGAATGGGTCACGAATGGAAAACAACATAAATGGTTTTACAAAAAAAAGCAGCGGATATTCACTGTTATTAGCTTTGTTGCCAGTTTTGATGATGTATAATATTCCCGTTATAAATATGGGAGTTTCAACAATACTGATTTTGGTATCTGCAATTTTCCTAATACTTCTGTCACTTGCAAATAAAAAGCTAAATCTAAACTCAATAGTGTGTGCCTTTTTACTTTATTTTTTCTACATTGCATTTAAATCAAATATAACCGGTGTATGCTTATGCATAGCCATAATTATTCATTTATTGGCAATTTCTAATGGCGTCGCAGATGAAAAACACCTCCAAAAATATTTCGAGACTATAGCGTGTATCGCGGCTATATGTGTTATCGTTCAGTTTAGCCTTCACTTAATTTTTAATATTCATATACCATTGATAAAAATCGATTGGTGTCTTAGTGAAATGGAATCGTATCGCTTGATGATAACAACAGGTTTTGATGAGGAAGGAATGTACCGCCCTTCTGCTTTTTTTCTGGAACCATCCCATTTTGCTCAGTATGCATCCATTGGACTTGCTTCAAGCTTACTTTTAGGAAAGCCTGACTATAAAAAAGCCTTTTTAATATCTGCCGGCATTATTTTCACCACATCGGGTATGGGCATTGTGATTGTTGCTGTAATATGGTGTGCCTTCCCTCTTATTGCTACAAAAGGGTTAAGCAGTAAAAAACTAAAAAGAATAATTTTTCTTTCAATCGTAGGTATTGTGGCGATTTTTATTTTACGTCAGATGCCTTTTTTCCAAAATTCACTTGCTCGAATTACCGGTGGAGTTGAACATTCTAATACACAGTATAATGCTATTTGGGGCAGAACTTTGTACTGGAGTGACTATATAAGTCCCATGAAAGGCAAAGAATTGGCGTTTGGATATGGTGCTGAAAATCTTCCGGATGTTTATTTCACCGGAATCATGAGTATTATATATTCCTATGGTATTGTCGGGCTTGTATTGTTTTATCTTGCGCTCCTTGTTTTATTTAAAAAAGTTAATAATAAATGCGCAAAACTTTTAACGCTTGTATACGCCGGATTGTTGATTGTGGCAAACCTGACCAGTTTTATTAGCATCATTTATTATGTCGGTTTTCTGTTAAGAACCGGTATCTATATCAATAATGATGATTCTGCAACCGTGAGGCAATGATTTTATGACCGGAAACAGTAAAAACAAAGTTTTTTATAAAAATACAATTATGTTGTATATAATGACAGCCACTAAATTTGTATTGCCTGTAATTATAACGGCGTGTCTCACAAGGCGACTCGGAGAAGACGGTTACGGTGTAATAACCTATATGACCGCGACAATGAATTACTTTTTGTTGTTTCTTGATTTTGGTTTTAACTTTTCTTCCACAAAGAAAATCTCCCAAAACAGAAAAAATGCGGCTGTGGTTCAGGCTGAAATCAACAATGTGATTACAGCCAAAATATGGTTGAGTATTGCGGGATTTATCGTGCTTTTGGCAATTATCCCGTTCATAAATATACTGAAAGCCAATGCTGCGCTCAGCGTATTGTTTTATATTTCAACAGTTGCCAATATTTTCGTTCCCGACTTTTTGTACAGGGGTCTCGAAAAAATGGAATATGTGACATTAAGATATGTCATTGCAAAAATTGTTACAACGGCTTTGATTTTTGTGTGCGTACACGGCACCGCTGAAATGCTGCTCATACCCGTATTTTACACCTTTGGAACTTTGATAGCCGCCGTATTCGCCATTCGACATATGAAGAAATCATTCGGTTTTTTTGTAAGGTTCGGTCGCGTGCAAGAAACCTGGTGTGAGTTAAAGGATTCAGCAGTTTATTTTGCGTCAACCTTTGCAACAACGGCTTTAAGTGCATTTAATACGCTGATTATGGGAATTATCAATTTCCCAACGGCGCAAATTGCATATTGGGGTGTTGCCTTTCAGATTGTGCAGGCTGTTCTGTCATTGTATGATCCGATTACCTCCAGCATTTATCCGCGGGTTTCGGCGAACAAAGATTATAAATTTGTGTTAAAAGTCACGAAATATCTGTCGTTTATTGTCGTTGCCGGTTGTGTATTGGCATACTTTTTGGCAGATGTGGCTGTTAAAATCATAGCAGGAGCCGGTTATGAGACGGCGGTAACCGTTTTCCGACTGCTGATTCCGATGCTGCTGTTTTCTTTCTGGGCGCAAATGCTCGGATTTCCGCTCCTCGGCGCAATGGATAAACAAAAACAAGTCACTGTTTCCACGGTTGCGGCAGGCGGATTTCATATTTTGATTTCTGTTTTTCTTATAATAATCGGAAAGTTTGATTTGATGAGTTTGTCTGTTGTCCGCAGCATATCTGAATTTGTGCTGTTTGCAGTCAGATTGGCTTTTGTTGTTATTTTGCTCAAAAAAATCAATTGCCCGAAACGCTAATGAGGTGACAAAAAAATGAAACGAATATTACGATTTTTTGCGTTTTTTTTAGGCAAGTTATTACCCTTAAAACCGGAGACGGTATTTCTTAGCTTTAACGGACATTATTCCGACAGCCCCAAAGCCATATCTGAGGAATTGTATAAACAGAGACCGGATATTAAACAAATATGGCTTGTGGAACGCAACCGTTTGAATGAGATTCCATCATATGCTACCGGGGTCGATGTCAATAGTTTCTCCGCTTTTCTGCATTTGGCAACTGCTGCAGTTGTTGTTGATAATGCGTATTTAAAAAAAGGGTTTGAACTGAACGGTTCTGCAACGAGTTATTTTATATCAATTATACTGGCAAAATTGTACACGAGAAAGCATCAGCTTAATATTAGTACTTGGCACGGGACCCCCCTTAAAAAAATGGGAATTGACCAGGTGAATACTAATAGTAAAGGTTTTGTTTGCGCACCAATGACAATGTTTCATCCGAATCGTCATACACGCGATGTTATGGATCGAATAACTTTTCGGAAAATTTCCCATGAGATTATCGGTTCGCCCCGAAATGATATTTTGTTTAAAGAAGTATTGAAAGATGATGCAAAAAAAAGATGCGGCTTACCGCAGGACAAAAAAGTGGTCTTATACGCACCGACATTTCGAAACGACGGATACGGAACTATCAACACAAATATAGAAAGAAGCGGATTGATGCAGATTAAATCAATCGATTTTAACCTGCTGTTTTCAAAATTATCCGAAATTTACGGTGGGGAGTGGATATTTGTCGGTAGATTTCACTACCTTGTAGAAAAACTGATAGATTGGAATGAATTGGAAAGAGAATATCCCGGTAAAATTGTTAACGGAAACAGTTATGATGATATGAGCGATTATCTGCTGGCTTCCGATGTGTTGATTACCGATTGCAGTTCTTGCATGTTTGATTTTGCGTTAACTGCCAGACCCTGTTTTTTATACTTTCCCGACAGTGATTATTACGAAGGGAAAGAGAGAGGTTTTTATTTTCCTTTAGATAGCCTACCTTTTGAATGCTCAAGGACATTTGAAGGTCTTATTGAGAATATTGATAAATTCGATATGCTTTCATATCAGGAAAAGCTAAAAGAAATGAGAAATATGCTCGATGATGTTGATGACGGTCATGCGTCCGAGAGGTGTGTTGATTATTTGATTACACACAGTCTCTTTAAATAACAGTTGAGCAGGAAAGGGTTGATACATATGAAGCGGGTTATTACTTATGGAACTTTTGACTTATTACATTACGGACATATAAATCTCTTAAAGCGCGCCAAGGCTCTTGGTGATTATCTTATAGTAGCTATTTCCACTGATGAATTTAATTGGAATGAGAAGCATAAAAAGACATACTTTTCATATACTCAACGCAAAATGCTTGTTGAGTCAATAAGATATGTGGATTTAGTTATTCCGGAAGAAAACTGGAAGCAGAAACGATCAGATATGCATGAATATCATGTAGATACTTTTGTCATGGGTAATGACTGGGAAGGAAAATTTGATTTCCTGAAAAAAGAAGGAGTCGAAGTTGTATATCTTTCAAGAACGCCGGAGGTCAGTAGCTCAAAGATTAAGCACGATCTTTATGATGCTAACGCTGTTGAAGGGGAGTCAAGACTTTCACACGATGAGATAAACACAAACCCGGATTGATATCTTTCATATCAACAAGAGCGTACCGAACAATAAAA
This sequence comes from Agathobacter sp., assembly GCA_963656085.1. Lineage (GTDB taxonomy): Bacteria > Bacillota > Clostridia > Oscillospirales > Acutalibacteraceae > CAVALG01. The sequence continues at coordinate 763 of CAVKHV010000037.1, read as the reverse complement.
TCAAAACACTCAGCAATTTGACTGATCTCAATTTACAATCAGGGCGGCTTTGCGGCTGTTCAAAAATATATTGCAAGGCGTAATAAACTGGCAGATATTGCTAAGCCTGTATCAGCGTATCTAACCCGTAAAAAAACAAGCATTTTACAAGGAGGTCCGAAAAATTATGATTAAAAAATATTTTATTGCTGCTCGTTCAATAATATCAATGCTTACAATTAAGATACTATATCCGTTAAGAGTAAAAATAGAAGGTTTACCAGTTTCCTTGGCAGTACATAATATTCAAATAGCCCAAAACGGGAATATTCAGATTGGAAAGAGAATCAACATTCTCACAAGTTCTCGCTTGATTATTACAGGAAATGGCAAAATCAGAATCGGTAAAGGGGTATATTTTAACAGTAATGTGATTTGTTGTTGCCGAAATAAAGTAGAAATCGGAGACGGTTGTAGATTCGGTCCCAATATCTGTATCTATGATCATGATCATCTTTATTCCTATGAGGGGGGGTAGTTGATGAATATAAATTGGGGGAGATTGTCATTGGAAAAGGCTGTTGGTTTGGAGCAAACTCTGTGATTCTAAGAAATACACACATTGGCGATGGGTGTGTAATAGGAGCTGGAGTAGTAGTAAAAGGGGATATACCGCCTCATTCAATTGTGACTTTAAAAGGTATCCGTCAAATGCAGCCGCGTCTCTAATCAGATGATAAGCCGCATTTTAGAAGCGGGATATTCCGTGTTGTTTTAAAATAAC
>CAVKHV010000036.1:0-16354 GCA_963656085.1 Agathobacter sp. | reverse complement strand
TAACAAGACTTTCGGCTATGGAAAGACCGAGCCCGTTGCCTTCGGTGCTGCGTGAGCGGTCTCCGCGTGTGAACCTCTCAAATAATTCATCACTTGTTAAATTAAGCGGAGTTTCAGATATATTTTTTAAGATGACGGATACCTTGCCGCCATCTGTATTAAGATTAAGGTAAACACGCGTGGCAGGCGTAGCATACTTGTATGCATTGTTCATAAGGTTATCAAACACGCGCCACAAAAGCCGCCCGTCAGCCATAATATAAGGCTTGCTCGTGGGTGCGTCTGTTATTAACTCCAATGATGCTTTTTCAAATTTTTCGCGGTATTCGCCGACGAGTTGCGTGATGAAAACTCCCAAATCGCACCGCTGCATATGCACGGGTATATTGCCGGTGGATATTTTTGAAGCTTCAAGCAAATCGTCTATTAGTTTTTTAAGCCGTTTTGACTGTCGGGCGAGAACTTCGGTGTATTCTTTTGCTTTTTCATTTTCTATGTTTTCAGCCCCAAGCAGGTCAACATAATTTATAATTGATGTGAGCGGAGTTTTAATATCGTGCGAAACATTTGTAATAAGTTCCGCCTTTAAGCGCTCGGCTTTGGTCATATCGTCAACCGCATTCTTCATACCTCCGCCGATATGATTCATTTTGTCGGCAAATCCTTTAAGCGGTAAGGATATTTGTTCTGTTTTTATTTTATATTCAAAATTACCCGCGTTGTATTCTTCGGCCGCCCGGTCAAGGGCTTTTACAGAGGCTGAGTATTTTATTATCAAAATAAACAACGCCGTAATCAGAAGCAGCGTAACGGCAAAATATAATTTTGCGTTGCCTAAAGTCAGCGCAGTTATAATCCCCGTGCCTATTATGCAAACTGCAAAGATTACATAAAGAATGGCAGCGTACGGAACAGCACCTACAGATGCTGCTGTTCGGTATATTAACGTGTTTTTTATAACGCTGCCGCTTTTTGACCGCCTTGCAAGACTTATCGACCAAAAAAGGAACAGCAGATATGTTGCCGTCACACCGACTGTAAGCGACGGCAGAAATACCGATTTATAAGTACAGTGGTTATATGTGTATTTCACAAAACAATATATCCCGTATACGGCGGCAGCGGCTGATAATGTCAAAATATCAAGCGGTATTCTGTCGCCGAAGCCGAGAACTGCACCGTTGCATCCTTTTTTATACCCTGCCGAGGAATAAGAGAATATCATCATAATTATAAGAACAATAGTCGAAATCGGCAAAATAACACAGGGCAGCACCCTGTATTTATAGCAAAATTTTATTGTATTTGCCGCGTTCTGGAATTTGTCCGCCGATGAAAGCGAGGGATTTACGCTGCCGTAAATAATAAGCGTTTGCTCATCTTTAGCCATCAGTTCAATAGATTCTCCGTCCGCTTCTTCTAATTCGAGCACGTCGGCGTCCGCCATGGATTTTATCATGTCCGTGCTGTATTCGCCGCCGTATTCATCATAATACATTCCGTCTTTATAATAAATTATAAATGATGTGCCTGCATTGAATGTATAAGTTGTAACGGTATTGTATTCTCCTTTTACATCGGAGGCGTTACTGTACATAAGTCCGGTTTGATTGTTGTAGACCTCGTAAATATAGTTGCCTGCATCTCCGCCGAAAAACTCGTCTTCTCCCATACCGTCTGCGATACTATCCCCAAGAGTTAAATTTTTCACTTCGATATATTCGGAGAAAACAGATTTTATCTTGTATTCTTCACTGAACTGAAAATAATTATTGTTTATAAGGTAAACCACGGCAAGCGCCGATATTGTTGCGGCTGTAATCGCAACTACCGAAATAATAATAGCCAGACATTTAAGCGGATAGTTTTTATAAAGTTTGTTTGATTTCATCGGTTGTCCCTCCGGTAATCTTGTAACCCCGTCCCCACACAACCTTTATGTAGCGAGGTTCCGACGGGTTGATCTCTATTTTTTCACGCAAATGGCGAATATGAACCGCAACACTGTTTTCCGCACCCATCGCTTCTTCACCCCATACAAACCTGTAAATTTCGGCAGGAGAAAGCACCTGCTCTTTTCTTTCCATAAGCGATTTTAATATATTATATTCCGTTGGAGTCAGCGTGACGGTGTCGCCCGATACCTTAACGGTTTTATAAAGGTCGTTAAGTTCTATGTTGCCTATGCATATCGTATTCTTTTTGTCGGGCTCCATTCCGCCCAAACTTGTGTATCTTCGCAGTTGTGAGCGCACCCTTGCCATAAGTTCAACAGGATTAAACGGTTTTGTAACATAATCGTCCGACCCCATATTAAGCCCGAATATCTTGTCGGTATCCTCGCCTTTGGCGGTAAGTAAAATAACGGGAATATTGTAATTTTCCCGTATGAGGGACAGTGCTTGGATTCCGTCAAGTTCCGGCATCATTATATCGAGCAGAATAAGATGGATTTTTTGTTTTTTTAACAGTTCCAACGCCCGGTTTCCGTTATATGCCGAAAAAACACAGTATCCTTCATTTTTAAGATATATATTAAGCGCCGAAACTATGTCGCGCTCGTCATCGCAAACCAATATATTATACACATTTATCGCCTCTTGCTCATAATCTGTAGTGTGGGATCTGCATTTGTTTGACTTAATTATAACAGATGAATTCTTAAAAACCAATATAGTAAAGCATTAAGATTTTATTAATCTGCTTTGAACCGTGTTTTATGAAAAAATAAAAAAATTTAAAAAATCATCTTGACAAATATGTTTCAGAGTGGTAAACTACAAAAAACGAAAAACCGATGATTAAGAATAGTAACCTGTTTTTGAAGTTTAAAGAGAGTTGCCGGCGGTGAGATGGCAGCAGCGAATGGGCAGGCGAATGGACTTATGAGGGCGACCGAAAAACTGTGTTTTGCAGTTTAGTAGCAGTCGACGGTTTCCGCAACCGTTACAAGGCGGAGCGTATGTCAGTACGCGTTAAAGCGGGCGCTTAGCGTCAATTTGGGTGGTACCGCAGGATTATTTCAGTCTTGTCCCTTAAACAGTGGGGGACAGGGCTTTTTTATTTACTATCTTGCAAACGGAGGAATTTTTATGAAATTGTATACCAAACGATGGCGTAACTGTTACAGACACCGAAAAAATGATATAAAATCGCCGTATGCGAAAATAAATCAAATTTAAATTCAACTTAAATTTATATGAATCGAAATGAGGTAATTAAAATGAAAAAAATAATAACACTTGTACTCATCACAGTTATCACACTCAGCGTCGGACTTTGTTTTGCAGGCTGTAAAGACAGTAAGGAAACAATAGGAATTATCCAGTTCGGATCTCACGAATCGCTTAATAACTGCTATGAAGGAATCATGAAAGGCCTTAAAGAAAAAATTGATGTAAGCAAATATAATATCGAGTATGTAAACAGTAACTTTACCGCGGAAACCTCTTTGGCACAGGCAAAGAAACTTGTAAACAGCAAGGCTAAGGTTATAATCGCAATCGCTACTCCCTCTGCTATTCAGGCTGCAACCGCCGCAACAGGCAGCAGTACACCGGTTGTATACTGCGCCGTTACCGACGCTAAGCAGGTAGCCAATTTTGATAATATGACAGGTACAAGCGACGTCCCCGATTTTAAAGCGCAGCTTAAATTGGTTTCCTCATTTATGGGTAAAAATGACCTTAAAATCGGCGTTCTGATGTCAACCGAAGAATCAAGTGATGCCGCTCAGATTTCGGCACTTAAAAAAGAGGCACAGTCTTATGACGGTATGACAATCGAAACCGAAACCGTTGCCGATATCACAACAATTGACGCTAAAGTTGACTCTTTGATTTCAAAAGATATAGATTGCATTGTTAATCTGCTTGATAATACTATAGTCGGCAAACTTCAGAACATACTTGCCAAAACCAACGCCGCAGGCATCCCCGTATTCGGCAGCGAAATCGAACAGGTTAAATCGGGTTGCCTTGCCTCCGCTTCAATAGATTATATAACCGTCGGACGTTTGGCAGGTGAGCAGGCAGCCGAAATACTCAGCGGAAAGGCTGTTAAGGATGTTAAAGCAAAAACTATGGAAAACGAAACTTATCCTTATTATAATTCCGATGTTTTAAAAACATTTAAAAACCTTACCCTTCCTACCGATATTGAAGGACTTAAAGACGTAAATAAATAATCCCGGCTGATGCCGGCGGAACAAGAATTCTGCCGGCTTTGATTTGTAAAAAGAACGACTACGATTTAAAAGAAACGAGGCAAAAGCAGATGCTTTTTCTTAACACTACAATTGCAGGCGTGCAACTCGGACTGTGCTATGCGCTTATAGCGTTCGGTATGTACATTGCATATTCTATTCTGGATTTTCCCGATTTAACTACCGACGGTTCTTTTCCGCTCGGCGGGGTGGTAGGTACTATACTGATGTATAAATTGGGTATGCCGCCCGTAGTCGCGCTGGTCGGTGCGTTTGCCGCAGGTTTCCTTGCAGGCGCGGTAACAGGTGCACTGCATGTAAAATTCGGGATATCAAAATTACTTTCCGGCATTATTGTTATGACGGCGCTTTTGTCCGTTACCCTTGCCCTTACAAAAGTATTAACAGGCACAGGCTTTACGGTTACCAACTTCTCATATCAAGCCAACGGTTTTCACGGTATGTTCCATACGGACAGCGGTAAACTGGGCGATATATACGTAATTCTTATAATGCTCGGTATTGTGGTTGTAATAAAGGTTTTGCTTGATTTGTTCTTTAAAACAAAAACAGGTTTTATGCTTTTTGCAACCGGCAATAACGAAACGCTTGTAACTTCTCTCGGTAAAGATGTCGGGTTTTATAAAATTCTCGGTCTTGCGTTGGCAAACGGACTTGTCGGATTAGGCGGCGCAGAGTACGCGCAGTATAATATGAACTATGATAATACCTGCGGCAGCGGTAAAGTTGTTTTGGCGCTCGCGTCCGTTATAATAGGTTTGGCGCTGTTTTCAAAAGCCAAACACGTTAAACCCACCACCGCCGTTGCGGTCGGCGCGGTTATATATTCGCTTTGCTTAAACTATTTTACGATAATAGATTCGGACGGAACATATTTAAAACTGATGAACGCCGTCTGTTTCGCCGCCATTCTTATAATCAATAATCAGTTTAAACGCAAAAAGGTTAAAACCGTTCACGGTCCTAAGTGGGAGGTTGCCGAAAAATGATATCGTTAAATAATATTTATAAAAGTTTTAATGTCGGAACAATAAACGAAACATCGCTTTTTAACGATTTTAACATGCATATCGAAAAGGGAGAATTTGTTTCGGTCGTAGGCAGTAACGGCAGCGGCAAAACCACGATGCTCAACCTCATTGCAGGAACGATTTATCCCGATTCGGGCAAGATTATAATTGACAATGCGGATATAACAAGGCAAAAAGAATTTGTCCGTTCCAAAAGAATAGGTCGCGTTTTTCAGAACCCGTCTTCCGGCGTTGCCGAGAATATGACAATTGCAGAAAATATGAGTCTTGCCGATAATAAGGGTAAACGTTACGGGCTTACACCGGGACTTCCCAAAGCGCGGCTCGACTATTACCGCGAGTTGGTTTCCGAACTCGGGCTCGGAATTGAAGATAAAATGTTTGTCAAAATGGGTGCGCTTTCAGGCGGTCAACGCCAAGCCGTAGCTTTAATTATGGCTACAATGACGCCTATTGACGTTTTAATACTTGACGAGCATACAGCAGCGCTTGACCCTAAAACCGCTGATATTATAATGGAGTTGACCGACCGTGTGGTAAAGCAAAAGAAACTTACCGCGCTTATGGTAACCCATAATTTGCGCTACGCCGTAAATTACGGCAACCGCCTTATTATGATGGATAAAGGCAATATAGTGCTTGATAAAAAGGGCGAAGAAAAGTCTTCTGCTTCAACAGACGACCTGCTTAAAATATTTAATGAAATCAGCATAGAATGCGGCAACTGATTAAACATCGCTTCAAAATGTTACGGCGGAACACAATATGTGTTTCGCCGTAACGCTTATTTATGCCCTGTTTTTGTTATACAATTTTCTGTTGTTCCGATGAATTAACGGCAAAAATTCCGCTTATAGCCGCCGCAAGCGCACATATTGCAAGGCGTATAAAGAATACCGTTCCTATGCCGCCGCCCGTCACTGTAAGCGATATTAAAGCGATTATGAAAAACACTATAACTCCCGTAGCCGTTCCTGTGATCAAGCCTGCTTCACCGCGCTTTTTTGCGGACACATAACCGCCCAGCATACTGCCAAGCCCCATAAGAGCCGTTGAAACATATGTAACAAAATTAACTCCGCTGCCGAGTTTTGCAATAATAAACGCCGCAATTATAACGGTTGCCGCAATGAATATCAGCGCTGCAATAACGCCGCGCAGTACAGCCTTTGCGATTTTCGCAAAATCGGTATTTGCGGTTTGATTTTTACTCATAAAAACACCCCTGTTTCATAATACATTGTACTGTGAAACAGGGGATAATATTCTTTGTTTAACTTATTTTTTCTCTTTCGCAGCTTTCTTTTGTTTTGCCTTTTCCTCTTTAGCTGCTTTAAGCTGCGCTTCTTTTTCAGCCTTTGCCGCCTGCTGCTCTTCGTGAACCGTAAGGTTGGTCTGCACAGCGGTTTTCAGTATGCGCATCTTTGTGTGGTCAACAGTTGACTCCATTATATAACTGTCATCCTTTACTGCAACTATTTTGCCGTAAAATCCGCCGATAGTAATAATCTCGTCGCCTACCGAAATATTGTCACGCATTTTCTGTTCTTCTTTTTTACGCTTGCTCTGCGGGCGTATAAGAAGAAAGTACATAGCACCGATGATTACAGCATAAATTACAATTATCTGCCATCCCATAAAATATTAACCTCCAACTTTTATTTTCTAATTGTATACGCAAACTCCGATAAAATCAAGAACTATTTTTAAATTATCGGCGTTTTAAAGAAAATTTATATCCTTTTTGAGTAAATTTCCTGCTTTTCCTGCTTGAATTGAGCAAAATTGCCGTTGTCCAGAGCAATTCTTATATCTTCCATAAGTTTGTTGTAAAAATACAGATTGTGTTCAACCGCAAGACGGTAGCCCAACATTTCGCCCGCTTTTAACAGATGGCGAATGTATGCCTTTGAATGATTGCGGCAGGCGGGGCAGCCGCAGTTTCCGTCAATAGGTGTATCATCGGTCATATATTTTGCATTATTAAGATTTATAATTCCTTTGCTTGTGAACAAATGCCCGTGGCGCGCGTTGCGGCTCGGCATAACGCAGTCAAAAAGGTCAACACCCAAAGAAACCGCCTCCAAAATATTCGCAGGCGTTCCTACACCCATAAGGTAGCGTATCTTTTCTTTGGGCATATGCGGTTCAACTTCGGAAATAATGTCATACATAACCTCGGCAGGTTCGCCTACGGCAAGCCCGCCGATTGCGTATCCGTCCAAATCAAGATCCGCGATTTGTTTCATATTTTCAATTCTTAAATCTTTGAATGTTGCCCCCTGATTTATCCCGAATAGCAGTTGGTGCGGATTAACTGCGTTGCCCGAAGCGTTAAGTTCAGCCATTTTCTTTTTGCAGCGTTCAAGCCACCTTACTGTCCGTTCGCAGGATTGTTTGGCATATCCGTATTCCGCCGGGTTTTCAACACATTCGTCAAACGCCATTGCAATTGTGGAACCGAGGTTCGACTGTATGGTCATACTTTCTTCGGGCCCCATAAATATCTTTTTTCCGTCAATGTGGGAGTTGAATGTCACACCCTCTTCTTCTATTCGCCTTAGTTTGGCAAGCGAAAAGACCTGAAAACCGCCGCTGTCGGTCAATATCGGCCCGTTCCACCCCGTAAATTTGTGAAGACCGCCCAGTTGTTTTATAACTTCATCTCCGGGGCGTACGTGAAGATGATATGTGTTGCATAACATTACCTGACAATTAAGTGTTTGAAGGTCAAGCGCCGATATACCGCCCTTGATTGCCGCCGCGGTGGCAACATTCATAAATGCCGGAGTTTGCACCGTGCCGTGTACGGTGCTGAATTCCGCCCGCCGCGCGCGCCCCTCTGTTTTTATGAGTTTGTACATAATCAATCACCTATAAACATTGCATCGCCGAAACTGAAAAAACGGTATTTTTCTTTAACGGCGGTTTTGTATGCGTTCATAACATTTTCATATCCCGCAAAGGCTGAAACCAGCATAATCAGAGTGCTTTCGGGCAGGTGAAAATTGGTTATAAGCGCGTCCATACAACGGAATTGATATCCCGGATAAATAAAAATATCGGTCGAGTCGCTGCATTCCCTGAATTCGTTGCCGAATTTCTGTGCCGCGCTTTCGAGCGTGCGGCAGGAGGTTGTTCCTACGCATATAACTCTGCCGCCGCTTTTCTTGGTGCGGTTTATAAGTTCTGCGGTTTCCGCCGGTATATGATAACATTCGCTGTGCATCTTATGGTCTTCAATATTCTGCGCCTTTACGGGTCTGAAAGTGCCGAGCCCGACGTGCAGGGTAACATAGCCTGTGTTAATGCCGGCTGCTCTTATATCGTCAAGCATTTCTTTTGTAAAATGCAGACCCGCCGTAGGTGCGGCAGCAGAGCCGAGTTCGTGAGAATAAACGGTCTGGTACCGCTCTTTATCCTTTAGTTTTTCGGTTATGTACGGCGGCAGCGGCATTTGACCTATACGGTCGATTATCTCATAAAAGTTGCCGCTGTATTCAAAATCAATTATCCTGTTGCCGTCCTCGGTAACATATGCAACAGTTGCGGCAAGTTCGTCGCTGAATTTAAAACGGTCGCCGGGTCTGGCTTTTTTGCCCGGTCCCGCAAGGCATTCCCATCGGTTTGCGCTTATGCATTTTAAAAGTACAAACTCAACCATTGCGCCTGTAGAGCGAACGCCGTACATCCTTGCGGGAAGTACACGCGTATCGTTCAGTATAAGCGTATCACCGGGGCGTAAAAATTCCTTTAAATCAAAAAAATGACGGTGTTTAATTTCACCGTTCGTCTTGTTTAAAAACATAAGCCTTGACGCATTTCGCGGTTCTACCGGTGTTTGCGCTATTAGTTCTTTTGGCAAATCATAATAAAAGTCGCTTTTTTTCATACAAAACTCCGAAATTACATATTATTTATTAAAATTATTTGACAAGCAGCCTTTACAATGGTATCATTTTTAAAGATATATTTCAATGTTTTTTGCAATTTTTCTTTTCAAAGGGGTTATAAACATAATGAAAAAGTATAATGTAGGTATAATCGGCGCAACCGGAATGGTCGGTCAGCGCTTTGCAACTTTACTTGAATCACATCCGTGGTTTAACGTAGCCGCACTTGCCGCCAGCCCCCGCAGTGCAGGTAAAACCTATGAAGAGGCTGTAGGTTCGCATTGGCTTATGAAAACACCGATGCCCCAAAGTATGAAAGATATGATAATTCTTGACGCTGCTGCCGATGTCGAAAAAATTGCCGCAACGGTTGATTTTGTGTTTTGTGCCGTTAATATGAAAAAAGACGATATACGCGCGCTTGAAGAAAAATACGCTAAGGCTGAATGCCCCGTTATTTCAAACAACAGCGCTCACCGCCATACACCCGATGTACCTATGGTTATACCCGAACTTAACGCCGACCATATAAATATTATTCCTTCGCAAAGGAAAAGGCTCGGCACAAAACGCGGCTTTATCGCTGTTAAATCGAACTGCTCATTGCAAAGTTATGTGCCCGCTCTGTTTCCGCTGTCCGCTTTCGACGTAGAAAAGGCACTTGTTTGCACATATCAGGCAATATCGGGCGCGGGCAAGACCTTTGAAACTTTCCCCGAAATTGTTGATAATGTTATACCGTATATCGGCGGTGAGGAAGAAAAGTCGGAACAGGAACCGCTTAAAATTTGGGGCAAAATAGAGGGTGACCGTATAGTTGACGCTCAAAAACCCGAATTTACCGCGCAATGCCTGCGTGTGCCCGTTTCTGACGGTCATATGGCTGCGGTTTTTGTAAAGTTTGATAAGAAACCGTCAAAGGACGAAATTCTTAAAATATGGTCCGAATTTAAGGGCAGGGCGCAGGAACTCGAACTCCCGAGCGCGCCGAAACAGTTTTTAAACTACTTTGAGGCAAACGACCTTCCGCAAACCAAATTGCAGCGTGACCTTGAGGGCGGAATGGCCATTTCAATAGGCAGATTGCGTGAAGATACGCAGTATGATTATAAGTTTGTCTGTATGTCACACAATACGCTCAGAGGTGCTGCCGGCGGCGGTGTGCTGTTAGCCGAACTCCTCTGTGCCGAAGGATATATGGACTGAATGACAGGAGGTTGTTTGATTTGAAAAAGACACTTTTTAAGGGCTGCGGAACTGCGCTTATAACACCGATGAAGGATGATTATTCGGTTGATTACGATGCGCTTAAACTTATTGTTGAAGACCAAATCAAATGCGGAATTGACGCAATTATAGTTTGCGGCACAACCGGTGAAGCACCTACTTTAAAAATCAGCGAACATCTTAAAGTTGTAGAAAAGGTCATAGAATATGCAGGCGGTAAAACTACCGTTATAGCAGGTACGGGAAGTAACGATACATTCCATTCCGTCGAAACGGCAAAAAGCGCGAAGGCATTGGGTGCAGACGGTGCATTGTCTGTTACTCCGTACTATAACAAAACCACGCAAGAGGGTCTGTATGCACATTACACCTATATTGCAGACCATACCGATCTCCCGTTAATTGTTTACAACGTTCCGTCAAGAACAGGTGTCAATGTTGCGCCGGCAACCTATGCCCGTTTGGCGGAACACCCCAATATCGTGGGTATAAAGGAAGCCAACGGTAATATTTCTTCGGTTGCCGAAACAAGAGCGTTATGCGGTGATAAACTTGCCGTATATTCGGGCAATGACGACCAGATTACGCCAATGCTTTCTCTCGGATGTTCGGGCGTTATTTCGGTTCTTTCGAATATACTGCCGTCGGAAACACGCGAAATCTGCACTTCTTATTTTGACGGGGATGTTAAGCGCTCTGCAGAATTACAGCTGAAGTATATACCGTTTATAAAAGCGCTGTTCTGCGAAACAAACCCGATAATGATTAAGGAAGCCATGAGCATAAAGGGCTGCTGCGGAAACGGAATAAGGCTTCCTCTTGTAAACCCGACCGCTGCCCACAAAGAACTGCTTGTAAGCGAAATGAAAAAGTTAGGTATACTTTAATTAAAATAAAAGGAATAATGAAATGACCGATATTATTTTATGCGGTTGCTGCGGTAATATGGGTAAGACCGTTACCGCCGTTGCCGAAAAAAATGAAAACTGTAATATCGTTGCCGGCATTGATAAAATGTCCGGCAACGCTTGTTATCCTATTGTGCCTTCGTTTGATAAATTAACGGTAAAAGGCGATGTGATAGTGGATTTTTCGCACCCGTCTTTGCTGCCCGAAACGCTTAAATATGCCGTAAACACAAAAACACCTGCGGTTATAGCAACAACAGGTTTAACAAAAGACGATATTGATAAAATAAAAGACGCTTCAAAGCAGGTAGCAATATTTTTTTCATTTAATATGTCGCTCGGCATAAATCTGCTTGTCGCGCTTGCGAAAAAGGCTGCCTGTGCGCTCAGCGGATTTGATATAGAAATAGTCGAAAAGCATCATAACCGTAAAATCGACGCACCGAGCGGCACCGCGATAATGCTTGCCGATGAGATCAATCACACATTGGGCGACGATATGGTTTATGAATATGACCGTCACTCAAGACGTGCGCCGCGCAAACCGCAGGAGATTGGCATACATTCTGTAAGGGGCGGTACAATAGTCGGTGAACACGAGGTGATCTTTGCCGGCAATGACGAGGTTGTTACACTAAAGCATGAGGCATTTTCAAAAAATGTTTTTGCGGTGGGTGCGCTTAATGCGGCAAGGTATATTGTCGGTGCAGAACCCGGAATGTATGATATGTCCGACCTTGTGTAAAAGCAACCGTACGGGTTAAATAATGGAGTGTGAATAATGAAATACGATGCACCTAAAAGTTATTTTGAAGATTTAAGCAGGGATTATGTTGCACAAAATCTTATAACGCCTGCCAATTTTAATAAGCAGTACATAAAAAAAGGTCTGCGTAACGCAGACGGTACCGGTGTTGTTGCGGGCGTTACACAGATATGTAATGTTCACGGATATATTATGGATGAGGGTGAGGTTTCGCCCATTGAAGGTGAACTAACCTACAGGGGTTATTCAATTTCCGATATTGCCGAAAATTGCATAGCAAGCGGCAGCTTCTGCTTTGAAGAAACCGCCTACCTTCTTATGCTGGGGCATTTGCCGACTAAAGAGCAACTTGATAAATTTAATGAAGTCGTCGGCAAGATGAGGGAATTGCCGAAATTTTTTACAGAAGATATACTGTTAAAAAAACCAAGCAAAAATATTATGAACAATATGTCAAGGGCGGTGCTTTCACTTTACAGTTACGACCCGGATCCGGAAAACCCCGGTATAGCGGACAACATTGAGAAAAGCGTCGGACTTTTTTCAAAACTCCCTGTAATAATGGCATATGCTTACCAGGCAAAAAAGCATTATTATGATAATGACAGTTTATTTATACATTTTCCGAAATCGGATCTTTCAACCGCAGAAAATATTTTACATATTATTCGTGACGACAGCAAATACAGCAGGGAAGAGGCTGCCTTGCTTGATTTGTTGCTTACTCTGCACGCGGAACACGGCGGCGGTAATAACTCAACATTTACCGCAAGGGTGCTGACTTCTTCGGGAACCGATATTTATTCAACAATATCTTCATCAATCAATTCGCTTAAAGGCCATAAGCACGGCGGTGCCAATGTAAAAGTTACTAATATGATATCGGATATAAAGAGTAATGTTAAGGATTGGTCCGATGAAGATGAAATCAGGGCATATGTCAAAAAAATTCTTAATAAAGAGGCGTTTGATAAAAGCGGCTTGGTATACGGCATCGGTCATGCCGTATACACATTGTCCGACCCCCGCGCCGTTATACTGAGAAAGGCGGCACAAAAACTTGCCGAAGAGAACGGCAGAATGAGCGAACTTAAACTTATGGATACAATAGCAGCCGTCACGCCCGAACTGCTTGGCGAATTAAAGGGCAAAAAAATGACGGTCTGCGCCAATGTGGATTTTTATTCCGGTTTTGTGTATTCAATGCTCGGCATACCAACAGAACTGTACACCGCGCTTTTTGCCATTGCCCGTATTTGCGGTTGGTGCGCCCATAGGATAGAAGAACTTACCACAAGCGATAAGATCATAAGACCGGCTTACAAATCAATTGTACCTAACAGAAAATTTGTACCTATAGACGAAAGATAAACGGGGATACTTAAAAATGCGAAAAACAGTCAGTAAGGTTCGTGCCGCCGTCGAAAAATATGATATGATAAACGAGGGTGACCGTATATCGGTCGGCGTTTCGGGCGGTAAGGATTCCGTTGTCTTGTTGTCGTCACTCGCTGAACTGAGGCGGTTCTATCCGCATAAATTTGAATTGGAAGCCATAACCTTGGACCCACAGTTCGGCGGAACACCGGGCGACTACAGTCAGATACGCGAACTTTGCAAAAGATTGCACGTTAACTATACCGTTAAGCGTACCGATTTTTGGCAAATTATATTTGAAATACGTAAAGAAAACAACCCTTGCAGCCTTTGCGCGCGAATGAGACGCGGCGCGCTTCACGACCTTTCGAAGGAACTCGGCTGTAATAAAATTGCCCTTGGTCATCAGATGGATGACGCTGTGGAAACATTTTATATGAACATATTTAACGGCGGACGGATAGGCTCTTTTTCTCCCGTAACTTATCTTTCGCGAAAAGACCTGTATATGATAAGACCGCTTATATTCTTAACCGAAAATGAAACCTCGGCTGCCGCCAAAAGACTTAACTTGCCTGTGGTAAAATCCAAATGCCCGGCTGACGGCGTAACCGAAAGGGAAAATGTAAAAAAACTTTTAAAGCGGCTTGAAACCGACTATCCCGACATAAAGGAGAAAACCGTCAGCGCAATGCAGCGTTCCTGTATATCCGGGTGGTGAATTCTATTCACAGCCGTTTTCAAAATTCTGCCGTAATTTTTCAATTGCTCTCTTTTCTATGCGCGATACATATGATCTTGAAATGCCGAGAATTTTTGCAACTTCACGTTGCGGCATTTCGGCGTCTCCGCCCATACCGTACCGCATATATATAATTAACCGCTCGCGTTCATCAAGACAGGATTCGGTCAACTTTCTCAACTTTTCATAACTTATCTTGTTTTCAATGTCGCTTTCAATATCCATATCGTCGGATATTATATCTAACAGCGTGAGCGAATTGCCTTCCTTATCGACATCTATGGGATCGCTTATATATATATCCTGCGCGCTTTTTTTCAGATTTCTGAAGTACATAAGCACCTCGTTTTCAATACATCTTGAGGCATATGTGGCAAGTTTTATATCTTTTTCGCTTTTAAAGGATGATATTCCTTTTATCAGTCCTATCGTACCTATGGATATCAGATCCTCTTTGTCAATGTTTGTGTTGTAGTATTTCTTTATTACGTGCGCCACCAGCCGCAAATTGTGTTCAATCAATTTTTGCCGTGCCGCACGATCGCCGTTTTCACAAAGAACGACAAGCCTTTTTTCCTCTTCGGGCGGCAGCGCCTTGGGGAACGAGCCGCTTCCGGTGACGTGAAGCGCAAAATGAAAAATATGAGATAAAATATTCAGTAACATTTCAAGCATACGGTTATCCCTCCACATTTAGATTCTATGCTTGAAAAAAGTTCGCTTTGCCAGTCCGCAAATTTTTAATTTCAGGTGAAATGATGAAAGTCCTTTTTAAAACCCTAGGGTGTAAAGTAAATCAATATGATGAAATGACATTGTCGGCACAACTTGAATCTAACGGTTTTAAAGTTGTAACGGAACTTGATAAACCGGATATCTGTGTTGTCAATTCCTGTACCGTAACTGCCGAAAGCAATCGTAAAACGCGTCAGTCTGTCCACAGATTTAAAAAGAAATTTCCGGACTGTATTCTGGTGCTGACCGGATGTATGGCACAGGCGTTTACCGACGAATGTTCGGATATAGAAGGCGTCGACCTGGTTATCGGTAACACCGAATACCCCGAATTTTCTTCTATACTTAAAAACTATATTGCAAACAGAAGCAGGGTTGCAGTTGCCACCCGGCATATAAGCGGCGAAAAATACACAGAGCTTGGCTTTACGTCTTCACGCGGAAAAACCAGGGCGTTTATAAAAATTGAGGATGGCTGCGACCAATTTTGCACCTATTGCATAATTCCGTATGCAAGGGGGAGGGTTCGTTCACGAAAGCTTGAAGACATTAAAAATGAAGCGTTGCAACTTGCAGAAAATGGATTTGCCGAAATTGTTTTAGTAGGCATTAATCTCTCGGCTTACGGCACAGATATAGGTGGTGACTTGTGTGATGCGGTTGAGACGGTTGCAAATATCCCCGGTATATACAGGGTGCGGCTCGGCTCTCTTGAACCGGAACAAATAACCGATGATGTCATCCGGCGTCTTGCCGTAATCCCGAAATTCTGTCCGCAATTTCATTTGTCATTACAGGCCGGGTGTGATTCTACACTAAAGCGTATGAATCGGCGTTATGATACGGCATTTTATAAAAATCTGGTCGAAACAATAAGAACTTCCTTCAATAACCCCGCAATAACTACCGATATAATGGTGGGCTTTGCCGGAGAAAACGAAGCGGACTTTTTGCAATCGGTAAAATTTGCCGAGGATATCGGATTTGCGAAAGCACACGTATTCGCCTATTCAAGACGCGAGGGTACGGTTGCTTATAATTTGCCGGGGCAGGTAAGCAATGCCGAAAAGCAACGCCGTTCCGAGATGATGATTGCCGCCTGCAATGCAGCAGAGAAAAAATTTCTTCAGACACAGGTCGGAAAAACTTGCAAAGTCCTGTTTGAAGAAAAGAAAAACGGATCTTGGTGGGGATATTCCGATAATTATACGCGCGTTGCCGCAACATCGGATTTCAATATCGCGCACAAATTGTTGACTGTGAAAATTATTTCTGCAGCTGACGAATTTTGCTTTTCTGAAATAATTTGACTGTTTTTTATAAACCAACCGCTTTTTTGCATATATTTCCGATTTAAAATTGCGTTATATTCGCACAAAAAAATGATAATAGATGAAAAACCGAAATTTTTTAAAAAAAGGGGAAATTTTTAGTTGACAAAGGGGAAGCG
>CAVKHV010000035.1:0-17573 GCA_963656085.1 Agathobacter sp. | reverse complement strand
TTTACAGACATTATACCACTGTTTTTAAAAAAATCAAACTATTTGCTTGAAGTATATAGATTTTTGTCATATAATTATTGTAGTTTTAACATTAGATTGAGTCACAACTTTCGGAAACGGAGAAGTTTAAATGATTATAATAAGAAAACTTGCAGACTTTGTCAGAGAATGTGATAAAAAACTGCTTGTACTTATATTACTGCTCACATCGTTCGGCTGTCTTGAAGTTCTTTCGGCAACCTACAAGCTGACAGGAAGCCTGAAACAGTTTATTATGCAGGTTGTGGGTATGCTTTTAGGACTTATAGGAATAATAATTTGCTCATCTTTTGATTACCGTAGGTTCGCCCGATTTTGGTATCTTTTTGCCGCAGTTGCGGTTGTTCCGGTAATTCTTACATTCTTTATCGGCTACGCACCCGGTTCAACCGATGACAAGGCGTGGCTTCTGTTGCCGGGCGGTATAAGTTTTCAGCCGGCTGAACTCCTTAAAATAGCATTTGTTATAACTTTCGGATACCATGTATATAAACTGGGGGACCGCGTTAAAAAATTTCATAATATTCTGCTGTTATGTATACACGGCGCAATACCGGTAATGCTTATACATCTTCAGGGGGATGACGGTACGGCGCTTGTGTTTGCCATAATGTTTATAGCTATGCTTTTTTCGGCAGGCATAAATGTCTGGTATTTTGTTGTAACCGGTGCCGCGGCGGTATTGTCGATACCGTTTATTTACCGCTACGTTATGAACGAAGATCAGCAAAGCCGAATTTTTGCGCTGCTGTTCCCCACTCAGGAGGACTATATGGGGCCTCTTTGGCAACAGTGGAAAGGGCGCATCGCCCTTGCAAACGGCGGATTTTTCGGGCAAGGACCGTTTAACGGACAATATGTACAGTCGGGAAGTATCCCCGAGGGATACAATGATTTTATTTTTTCAAGCATAGGCGAAGAATTCGGAATGTTGGGCTGTATTGCGGTTGTTATCATGATAATCGCAATATGCTACAGAATTCTGCGGATCGGGCATCGATCCGGAAATGCGCTTGGTAACACAATATGCGTAGGTGTATTTGCTATGCTTGCCGGTCAAACAATTATAAATCTCGGTATGAATCTGTCTATCCTACCGGTTATCGGCGTAACCCTGCCTATGTTAAGTGCCGGAGGAACCTCGGTAATGTGCACATATCTCGCCTTTGCGCTTATCTTTAATATTCAGCGGCACAGCAATTACGGTATGCTCTATCTGCACGATGAAATTGTTTAACGCACCTATAAAAACGGCGCGGCAGACCGAAGTTGATTTGCCGCACTAATTAAACTGTCTTTTCTTCATCCTCTGCCAACTTACAAAACCGTAAATATCATTGATAAAAAACGCCGAAAAGCAGACGGTTACCGAAATATAGCGCGCGTCCGTTACAGCCGCCAGGCACCACAGAATTATTAAAACCACATCATTTGCCGCATATGCCAGGGCGTAGTAAGGACTTCTGAAAAAAGTTAAGAATACCGCTAAAAAACTTGTGGTGACGGACAGTGTGCTGAACTCCAAATTTGCGGTGTTAAAGTATTTTAAAATAAAATAAAATATTGCGGTAACCGCAACAGACATCAGGCACATAAATACAATTTGCATACGGGTTAATTTATTTACTTTCACCTCTGCCCTGTTCCCTTCATATGGGTTGCGCAGCCAGGAAACAAGCGCGAGTACCGCCATCGGCATAGTCATACCGAGGTATGTAAGCATCTCGCCGTAATAATCAAAACCGTAGGATATCACCCCGTAAATCAGGCTGAAAATTATCATCAAAAACTGCCCGAAAGGGTTACCTTTGGCATTGAAAATAAGTGAAGTAACCCCTACAAGCGAAGCAATAAGCGACAGATAATATTCCCCATCAAACACGACAAAGGCTATTAAAATCACAACTACCGAAGAAGTCCAGAGCAGAATTTCAAGCCCGGAAAAATAGTTTAACGGTTTTTTCATAACATCCTCCTCCTAAAAAAACAAACATCCGCATACACATCTTCTGAGACCTAACGATGTGTAAACGGATGTTTTTATTACATCACTCTACCCGGTGGCAGATTAATATTTAATTTTAAAAAACAAATTGCCTAGACAAAGCAATCGGGGTACAACGGTTCCTAAAACGGAGTATTTTCCCGTTTTGTTTGTCTCATCACTTGAAATACGGAAGTATTCCCGCGTTCTTCGGCTTCCAAACCGGAAAAATCTTCTCGTTTTAGGTCGAAGATTTTCGGCAAGCGGCGTGCTTTAGCGGCGCGGCGACCCGACCGAGGAATACTGTCGTATTGTGAGCGGAGGGCAACAAAGCCGCTAAAGTACGCCGATTAGCCGAAAAAACCTTTGTACCCTGATTGCTTTGTCTAAATAATTATAATACATAATTTTTGTTTTTCAACGAATTTTTACTCTCTGATACCCTGACCTATAATGTTGCCCTCCTCATCCAAAAAGAGGATGATGGGACCTAATACCCCGTCTTCGGTAGTTGTAAAGGTAACTTCATAATAATTATCCGAATTTGTGACATCTGCTGTTTTGTGATAATCATTCGGTAATTCTTTAATGGTTTCAACAGCGGGATTGTCCCAATCGGTTATTGTTTTTACCGCTTCGCTGTTATTTTCACTTAAATAATTTTGGCAAACAGTAACGCATTCCTTTTCGCTGATAACGGTTGCCGATTTGCCGGAATCGGTGTCGCTTGCGGTTTTAGTTCCGCAGCCTGCCAATGCAAATACAAACGCCAAACCTAAAAGTAGTGCTGCTGTTTTTTTCATAATAATTATCTCCTGTCTTTAGGACAAACGAATCCAAAGCAAAAAGAGTTAATCAAAACCGCAAAACCACCGCCCTTCATTACATATTAAACGCCGCCGACCGCACCGACGGCGCCTTGTCACTGTTATTATACAGTTTCTCGGTTACCCTGTCAAGCGAATCGTAGGTATAACCGACCTTTGCGCCGTTGCCGTAAAGCGAATACAGCAGGTTGCCGTTATTGTTTTCGTACACATTTTGGGTTAATGTTCGGCTGCCGACCTTTATTTTTGAGGTTTTACCGAATGCGTCATACTCAAAACCGCACTGCATTCCGCCGGGTGAGGTTATTTTGGTTAATTTACCACTTTGGCATTTTTGCTTTTTCCTTGACTTAATACCCGATTTTGTAGTATGATAATATAGCATATAATTTGGGTAGAATGTGCTGTTTTACGGAAGGTCGGCTTTCACAAGCGCGGGCGGTCGGCAACTTTGCAGCAATACAAACATACAACAGTTAAAGGAACTTTTGAAAATGGCTAAAAAGACAGAGTATAATAACGACAGTATTACATCCCTTAAAGGTGCCGACAGGGTGCGTAAACGCCCTGCGGTTATTTTCGGGTCGGACGGTATTGACGGGTGCGAGCATTCGGTTTTTGAAATAATATCAAACTCGATAGACGAAGCGCGCGAGGGGTACGGAAAGAAGATAATAATAACCCGCTATGCCGACCGTTCGATTGAAGTCCAGGATTTCGGGCGCGGCGCCCCGGTTGACTTTAACACCAAAGAAAATTGTTATAACTGGGAACTTTTATATTGCGAAATGTACGCAGGCGGAAAGTACAACACAAACGGCGGTGAAAACTATGAGTTTTCATTGGGTCTTAACGGACTCGGTCTGTGTTCAACACAGTACGCCTCGGAATATATGGATGTTGAGATCAAGCGTGACGGTTACAAATATACCCTGCACTTTGAAAAGGGCGAAAATGTCGACGGACTGAAAAAAGAAGCGTACTCAGGGAAAGACACGGGTACACGCACGCGCTGGAAACCGGATATAAATGTTTTTACCGATATTGATATTCCGCTTGATTATTATATTGACGCCATTAAACGTCAGGCGGTAGTCAATGACGGGTTGCTGTTTGTTCTGCGCGACCAGATAGGCAACAAGTTTGAAACCTATGAATTTAAGTATGATAACGGTATTAAAGATTATGTTGAGGAAATTGTAGGTGAAAACGCGCTTACCGAGCCGCAGTTATGGGAAACCGAATGTCGCGGACGCGACCGTGAGGACAAGCCCGAATACAAACTGAAAATGAAAGTGGCTGTTTCCTTTTCAAATAAAGTTACACTTAAAGAATATTATCACAACTCAAGCTGGCTTGAACACGGCGGCGCGCCCGAAAAGGCGGTGCGTAACGCTTTTGTATACCAAATTGACAATTACCTGAAGCAGAACGGAAAGTATCAGAAAAACGAAAGCAGGATATCGTTTGCCGATGTGGAGGAATGTCTTGTTTTATGCATATCGTCCTTTTCAACCCAAACATCTTACGCCAACCAGACAAAAAAGGCGATAACCAACAAATTTATATGTGACGCAATGACCGAATTTTTGCGCCGTCAACTTGAAGTTTACTTTATTGAAAACAAGGCGGACGCCGACCGTATTGCGGAACAGGTGCTTATAAACAAGCGCAGCCGCGAGAAAAGCGAAAAAGAACGCCTTAATTTAAAAAAGACCCTTTCAAGCAACAACAATTTAGCCGACAGGGTACAGAAATTCGTTGATTGCCGCAGCCGTGACGTCGGCGAGCGCGAACTGTTTATTGTTGAGGGTGATTCGGCTCTCGGTTCATGTAAACTGGCGCGCGATTCGCAGTTTCAGGCGATAATGCCCGTAAGAGGTAAAATTCTCAACTGCTTAAAAGCCGAATACGGCAGAATATTCAAAAGTGATATCATCACCGACCTTGTAAAGGTATTGGGCTGCGGAGTGGAGGTAAGCACAAAAAACAAGGATATGTCAACATTTAATATTGACAATCTCCGCTGGAACAAGGTAATAATCTGTACCGATGCCGATTATGACGGTTTTCAGATACGCACTTTGATACTTACCATGATATACCGCCTTATGCCTACGCTGATAACCGAGGGTAAGGTCTACATTGCGGAAACTCCGCTTTATGAAATCAACACAAAAGAGATGCCCTATTTTGCGTATGATGAAAATGAAAAGAATGAGATTCTTAAAAAAATCGAGGGGCAAAAATACAAAATAAGCCGTTCAAAAGGACTTGGTGAAAACCAGCCTGAAATGATGAGCCTTACCACTATGAACCCGGCAACACGGCGGCTTATAAAAATAATGCCCGAAGACGCCGAAAGCACCGCGCAGATGTTCAACGTCCTGCTGGGGGACGACCTTCAGGGACGAAAAGATTTTGTTTCGGAAAACGGTCATAAGTACATTGATGAAATTGATGTAAGCTGACGGAATTTTACATCTAAAGATAAATTTAAAGGAGGGGCGTTATGGCTCCGAGAAAAAAGAAACAGGAGAAAATTGCGGCGGCAGCGCCCGCAAAAGCGTATATTTACGGCGCAGGCGACGTTGTTGAACAGGGGATAACACGCACGCTTGAAACAAACTATATGCCATATGCAATGAGCGTTATAGTCTCGCGCGCAATACCGGAAATTGACGGGTTCAAGCCGTCACACAGAAAACTGCTTTATATGATGTACACTATGGGACTTTTGGGCGGTCAGCTTACAAAGTCCGCTAACATAGTGGGCGCAACAATGAAACTCAATCCGCACGGCGACGCGGCGATATACGAAACCATGGTGCGCCTTTCGGAGGGTAACGAAGCGCTTTTGCACCCTTATGTTGAGTCAAAAGGTTCGTTCGGTAAAGCATATTCTCGCGATATGGCGTATGCAGCGGCAAGATATACAGAGGCGCGGCTTGCAAAAATATCCGCCGAACTTTTTAAGGATATTGATAAAGACACGGTCGATATGGTAGATAACTACGACGCATCTATGCTTGAGCCCACCCTGCTCCCCGTTACGTTCCCGTCGGTTTTGGTCAATGCCAATACGGGAATTGCGGTAAGTATGGCAAGTTCAATATGCCCGTTCAATCTGCGCGAGGTATGCGAGACTGCGGCGGCGTATATAAAAGACCCCGACGTGCGGATATCGGATACACTTTTGGCACCCGACTTCCCCGGCGGCGGAAAATTACTGTATGACCGCGCCGAACTTGAAAAAATATATGAAACGGGGCGCGGCAGTTTTAAGGTGCGCGGCGTTTACAGTTACGATAAATCCGCAAACTGCATTGATATTACGCAGATCCCGCCCACAACGACGATTGAACAGATAGTTGAAAAAGTAGTCGAACTGGTTAAAGCCAAAAAAATAACCGAAATAAACGATATACGCGACGAAACCGACCTTCAAGGTCTTAAAATAACGGTTGACCTTAAACGCGGCGCCGACCCGGAAAAGGTAATGCAAAAACTTTTCCGTATGACCTCGCTGCAGGACAGTTTTTCGTGTAACTTCAATATTTTAATAGCGGGCTCACCTATGGTTATGGGCGTACGCAAAATACTTGAAGAATGGACGGCATTCAGGGTTGGATGCGTTAAACGCAGAATTTATTTCAACCTGCAAAAAGCCAAACAAAAGCATCACCTTTTAAAAGGTCTTTCAAAAATACTTTTAGACATTGACAAGGCGATAAAGATAGTCCGCGAAACCGCCGAGGAAAAAGAAGTTGTACCAAACCTTATGATAGGCTTCGGAATTGACGAAACGCAGGCGGAATATGTAGCAGAAATAAAACTTCGCCACCTTAACCGCGAATACATTTTAAAACGGACAAGCGAACTCGAAGACCTTGAAAAAACAATTGCGGAACTTGAAGCAACACTTGAATCAAAAAGAAAAATTTACGGCATAATAATAAAAGAACTCGGCGATGTTGCCGAAAAATACGGTATGCCGAGAAAGACCGAACTGATAACGCCCGAAGACACGGCGGAAGAAGAACTGGCAGAAGAAATACCCGATTATCCCGTTAATATTTTTATCACACGCGAGGGTTACTTTAAAAAGATAACTCCGCAATCGCTCAGAATGAGCGGTGAGCAGAAGTTAAAGGATGGGGACGCCGTTGAACTGTCGGCTGAGACAACCAACCGCGCGCATCTGCTGTTCTTTACGGATAAACAGGAGGTATACAAATCGCGCGCCTGTGAATTTGACGATACAAAGGCAAGCGTGCTGGGTGATTATGTACCATCAAAACTTGATATCCCGAACGGCGACCGCATTGTCGGCTCTGTAATAACCTCCGACTACAAGGGTTTCCTCCTGTTCTTCTTCACAAACGGCAGGGTGGCAAAAGTGCCGCTTTCGGCTTACGAAACCAAAACTCACCGTAAAAAACTTATAAACGCGTACACCGATAAATTTGAACTTTGCAAAATCATTCACATTTCCGAAGAAACCGACCTTGTTATGCGTTCTTCGGGCGGACGGATGCTTATACTTTCAACAGCGGCGATAAATGCAAAATCCACTAAGGATAACGGCGGCGTTGCGGTTATGACCCAGAAAAAAGGTCAGAAGTTATTTGACGTTTACCCGTACGCGGAGGGAATGTTTGCAAAACCGTCGCGTTATCGCACACGCAATCTTCCTGCAGCCGGCGCGCTGCCCTCCGCAGAGGATGCGGGCGAACAGTTGACATTTTAAAACTATGTAGCGATGTACCCCACACCGTTCGCCCTTTATTAAGGGCAAACGGCGGTCAGCCAAAAATCGCAAACGCAGGTTTTTACTGATTGGCTGACAGTAGTAGTCTTACCCTAAAACATCATATTATTACATATTTTTAAAACATATTTATTTTTATTTTAACTACCGAATATTTTTTGGAGGAGAGAGAAAATTGGCTAAGGAACTTGATAAAATCTACAACCCGGGCAGCGTTGAAGACAGGCTTTATAAATTCTGGTGCGACAACGGCTATTTTCACGCTGAAGTTGACCAAAAGAAAAAGCCCTACACCATAGTTATGCCGCCGCCGAATATCACGGGACAGTTGCATATGGGTCACGCACTTGACGAAACATTGCAGGATATACTCATCCGCTGGAAGCGTATGCAGGGATATTCCGCCCTTTGGGTACCGGGAACCGACCACGCATCGATCGCCACCGAAGCAAAAATTGTTGAAGCAATGGCAAAAGAGGGCATTTCAAAAGAAGATATCGGTCGTGAGGCATTTTTGGAACGTGCCTGGGCGTGGAAAGAAAAATTCGGCGGCAGAATAGTTGAACAACTTAAAAAACTCGGCTCTTCCTGCGACTGGGACCATCTGCGCTTCACAATGGATGAAGGCTGCTCAAAAGCGGTGCGCGAAGTATTTGTTCGCCTTTACGAAAAAGGACTTATATACAGGGGCGAGAGAATTATAAACTGGTGCCCCCACTGCCTTACTTCCATATCAGACGCAGAGGTTGAATATGAAGAAAAAGAAGGCTCATTCTGGCACATTAAATACCCGTTTACCGACGGCAGCGGATACCTTGAATTTGCAACCACACGCCCCGAAACAATGCTGGGCGATACTGCGGTTGCGGTGCATCCCGATGATGAAAGATATAAGGATATTGTAGGCAAGACTCTTATGCTGCCGCTTATGAACCGTGAAATTCCCGTTATTGCGGACGAATATGTTGAAACGAATTTCGGTACGGGTGTTGTTAAAATCACCCCCGCGCACGACCCGAACGACTTTGAAGTCGGTCTGCGCCATAACCTCCCCGTTATCAATGTGTTTACCGAAGACGCGCATATTAACGAAAACGGCGGCAAGTTTGAGGGGTTGACCCTTGCCGAAGCACGCAAACAGATAGTTGAAGAACTTGACCGTGAGGGATTGCTCGTAAAAGTTGAACCTTTTAAACACAATGTGGGCACCTGCTACCGCTGCGGAACAACGGTTGAACCGAGGGTTTCAAAGCAATGGTTCGTTAAGATGGCGCCGCTTGCAAAACCTGCAATAGACGTAGTTAAAAACGGTGAACTTAAACTTATACCGCCGCGTTTTGAAAAGACTTATTACAACTGGATGGAAAACATCAAAGATTGGTGCATTTCACGTCAGTTATGGTGGGGTCACCGAATACCTGCCTGGTACTGCGACGGTTGCGGCGAAACGATAGTTTCGCGCGAAGACCCGACCTCCTGCCCGAAATGCGGCGGTCACCTGCACCGTGACGAGGATACTTTGGACACCTGGTTTTCCTCTGCACTTTGGCCGTTCTCAACCCTCGACTGGCCGGAAAGCAATCTTGAACTTAAATATTTCTTCCCGACTTCAACCCTTGTTACAGGCTATGACATAATATTCTTCTGGGTAGCGCGAATGATATTCTCCTCACTTGAATATATGGACTCTGTCCCCTTTGATACCGTACTGTTCCACGGCATTGTCCGTGACGCCGAAGGCAGAAAAATGTCAAAATCGCTCGGCAACGGAATTGACCCATTGGCGGAAATTGATAAATACGGTGCGGACGCGCTCCGCTTTACGCTTGCAACCGGTAACACGCCGGGTAACGATATGAGATATTCGCCCGAAAGAGTTGAAGCGTCGCGCAATTTTGCCAACAAACTCTGGAACGCCGCACGCTTTGTATTGATGAACCTCGGCGACGACGAACCGGCGCCACATATACCCGAAAATCTTTCAATTGAGGATAAGTGGATACTTTCAAAATTCAATGAACTTACCCGTCTTGTAACCGAAAATCTCCAAAAATTCGAAATCGGTCTTGCGGTTTCAAAACTGTATGATTTTATATGGGATGTATTCTGCGATTGGTACATTGAGCTTGCAAAGGTACGTCTTAACGGCAACGATGAGGAAGCCGCAAAGACGGTTAAAGCAATGCTTGTATACATCCTTTCGGGCACGCTTAAACTTTTGCATCCGTTTATGCCGTTTATAACCGAAGAAATTTGGCAGGCGCTGCCGCATGAGGGTGAAACAATAATGCTCGCGCAGTGGCCCGAATACAGCGAAGAACTTAATTTTGCCGCAGAGGAAACCGATTTTGAAAAGGTTATGGCTGCTATTAAGGCGATAAGAAACCGCCGCGCGGAAATGAATGTTCCGCCGTCAAAGAAGGCAAAATTATTTATAGCCACCGCGGATACCGACCTGTTTGAAAAATGTGCGGTATTTATGCAGCGGCTGGCGTCGGCATCCGAAGTTGAAGTTTGGACAACATTTGATGTTGAGGGCGCAGTTAAGGTAATAACCGACAGTGCCGTTATATCAATACCTATGAACGAACTGATAGACTTTGCACAAGAGGCGGCTCGCCTTGAAAAAGAACTTGAAAACGCCAACAAGGAAAGAGCATTTTTTGAAAGCAAGCTGAACAACAAAAACTTTGTTGACAAAGCTCCTGCCGCGGTCGTTGAAAAGCAACGCGAAGGTCTTGCAAAAACTATGGATATAATCAAAAACATCGAGGAAAGCCTTGCGGAAGTAAGATCAAAATTGTAAGAATTAAATTTTGCTGTGCGGTGAACGTAATTGTTTGCCGCACGGCAAAATAATTTTAAGAACAGGTAATTTGCATATGAACTATGAACAGTCACTGGAATTTATACATTCACTGGACAGATTCGGTTCCAAACCGGGCACCGAACGTATTGGGGCGCTGTGCCGCGCTTTGGGAGATTCGCAGAACAAATTAAAATTCATCCACATTGCCGGAACTAACGGCAAAGGTTCGGTTTCGGCTATGTTGTCCGCTGTGTTGCGTGCGGCGGGATACCGCACCGGCACATACGTTTCACCCTATATAATCAATTTCAGGGAACGGATACAGGTGAACGGTGAATTTATCGCCGAAGAGGAACTTGCAGAATTGACCGAAAAGGTAAAAGGAGTTTGGCAGCAATTGCCCGATGACAATAAGCCGACAGAATTTGAGTTCATTACCGCCGTCGCATTTGAATATTTTTTGAAAAAAAACTGTGACGTTGTGGTGCTTGAAACAGGGCTGGGCGGCAGACTTGACGCCACCAACATAATAAATGAACCCATATGCTCTGTAATTACAAGTATCGGGCTTGACCATACCGAGGTTCTGGGCGATACCGTAGAAAAAATTGCCGCCGAAAAATGCGGTATAATAAAGTCGGGTTGCCCCGTTATAACCGGCTGTAACGACAAGGCTCTCCCGGTTATACAAAAGTATTGCCGCGACGTCGGTTCTCCACTTTTCACGGTCGACCGTTCGCAAATCACCGATATAGGAGAGGACGCAAGCGGAATTGAATTCAACTACTGCGGCGAGAATTACAAATTGTCGCTTTGCGGCGAATACCAGGCGTTTAACGCCGCCTGCGCCGTTAGGGTAATTAAAGAATGTTTCCCCGATATTGACAGTAAAACTTTAAAGTGCGGTTTAAAAAACGCTTTTCTGCCCGCACGATTTGAAATAATTTCTACCGATCCGCTTGTAATACTTGACGGCACGCATAATCCCGCCGGTGCGGAAGCGCTGGCAAGGTCGCTTTTCAGAATTAACGCCCGAAATTTTACGGCAATAATCGGTGCTATGGCGGACAAAGATGTTGATGCGGTTCTGCAACCGCTATCCCCCCTTACAGACGAGGCAATATGCATAACCGTGCCGAACATGGGGCGCAGTATGCCCGCTGTGCAGTTGTGTGAAAAGGCAAAGTCTGCCATTGGTAAGGCGCAGGTTTTGACGACAATTGACGACGCATTGCAAAGCGCAAAAAATTCCGGAAACAACGTTTTGATATTCGGCTCGCTTTATCTCGCTTCGGCAATACGCGACCGTGCAATCGAAGCCTTTAAAAAATAGGACCGATACACAAAAAATGACATAATATTTGCAACAAACCCTCTATCATATTTGATAGAGGGTTATTTTTTTGAAAGGAAGTTTAAGCGATGCCGATGAAAATTGATGTGAATTCACGCACTATAATAGCATACCTTGACGGTGAGATAGACCATCACTCGGCGGCGGTAATACGTGAAGAAATTGACGCCGCAATAGAAAAAAATATGCCGACCTGCCTGATACTTGATTTCAGGGATGTAAGTTTTATGGACAGTTCGGGAATAGGGCTTGTTATGGGGCGGTATAAGGCGCTTAAAAAATATGACGCCGAGCTTTATATTACCAACACTTCGCCGCAGATAACCAAGGTTATGAAATTATCCGGGATAGAGCGTCTTGCAAAACTTGACAAGGGGGACAGGTAAATGAAAAACGAGATAAAAATTCAACTGCTTTCGCGTTCTTCAAACGAGGCGTTTGCCCGCGTAGCCGCTGCGGCATTTGTGGCGCAGCTTGATCCGACAATTGAAGAAATCAACGATATCAAAACCGCCGTTTCTGAGGCGGTTACAAACTGCATAGTCCACGCCTACAAAAACGAAATCGGTAACATATACATAACGGTAACGATAATCGAAAATGTTGTGAAAATAAAAATCCGTGACCGCGGATGCGGCATTGAAAATGTCAAGCAGGCTATGGAACCGCTCTTCACCACAGGGGGCGAAGAACGCGCGGGACTGGGTTTTGCGGTAATGCAGAGTTTTATGGACTCGCTGCGCGTTACATCAAAGCCCGGCAAAGGCACCTCTGTCATAATGGCTAAAAAGATAAAGCGCAAATAAGGCGCCGAATATGGATAACAGAACCGAATTTATAGAAAAAAACATTCCGCTTGTGCATTCGCTGTGCAAACGCTTTATCGGGCGCGGAATCGAATACGACGACCTGTTTCAAGCGGGATGTATGGGTCTTGTTAAAGCATATGACGGGTTTGACAAATCACGCGGGCTGGCATTTTCAACATATGCAGTACCCGTGATATTCGGCGAACTTAAACGGCTTTTCCGTGACGGCGGACTGGTAAAAGTAAGTCGGGGACTTAAAGAACTCTCACTTAAAGCAGTCCGTGAAAAGGAAAATTTGTCAAAACAATTGGGGCGTGAGCCAACCGTGAGCGAGATAGCAAAACATCTTGAAAAAACTCCGGAAGAAATTACAGAGGCGCTGTGCGCGGCGCAGCCTGCAATGTCGCTTACGCTTGACAGTGACGAAGAAAGCCGCGAATACGACCTGCCCGACAAGCGGCAGACCGACTCCGTGTTTAACCGAATTGCACTCACCTCTGCACTTGACACTCTGCCCGAACGGGACCGAAAAATAATTGAACTCAGATATTTCAGGGCAAAAACTCAGTGTGAAACCGCGCGCGAACTCGGAATGAGTCAGGTTCAGGTGTCGCGCAGGGAAAAAGCTATTCTTCTGCAAATGCGCGGCTTGCTTGCATAGATGCTGCAAATTTGACTACGGTTAACCGCCCGAAAAAATCAGTGTATCATCGGCTGCATCTGCACGCCGTCAAGTGCCGATTCGGCAGCGGTAATCACAGCATCGAAATCGGAAACGCAGGAACGTGTTTTTTTAATCGGGTCATCCTGTGAAAACGGAACAAATGTATATCCGCGAACCGCAAGAAGCGCACCGATGTTTTTTGCGGCACCGCTCAACGCATCATTGGTTGACGGGGCAATAAGCACAGGTCTTTCGTTTCTCAGGTGCGCCTTTGCCGCCATTGTAACCGAAGTATCGGTTATACCGTTTGCAAGTTTACCCAAAGTATTGCCCGTGCACGGGCATATAATAAGCAGATCAAGCATTTTTTTAGGACCGATCGGTTCAGCCTCCGCCACTGTGTGAATAATATCCTTTCCGCAAAGCGAACTCATCTGTTCTTTAAATTCGGCGCAGGTGCCGAAACGGGTATCGGTATTATACACTATAGGCGACATTATCGGGTAAACATCCGCGCCGGTTTTACACAGCTGTTCAAGCGTTGCCATACTTTTTTTCAGGGTACAAAACGAGCCGCATACAGCGTAGCCTATTCTTTTATTTTTCAATTGCGACATATTACCATCTCCGTTTTACCGCCCTGTAAATTGGGCGGCTTTGTTTATATAAGATTGTTTTTTACCGTTTCGTATATTATTTTTGCGGCGGCACTGGGACTTTCCTTACCGGGCAATGACAGCGCGCTTACAACCTTTATATTAAGTTTTTCCGCCGCTTCCCTGTCAGTTCCGCCCGGGGCTGACGCCAGGTCGATAACTATTGCGCCCTCTGCAATGTTTTTCAGTTCCCTACTGCCGAGAACGGGCGCGGGCGCAGTGTTGAAAACATAGTCGCACTGCGGCAGAACGCGGCTCATATCGCAAACCTTAACAGGACTGTATCCGCCTACGGCTATTTCGGCAAGCACGGGGACTTTGCGCACCGCCACCGTAACGGAAGAACCGACAGCCGACAGATAACGGGAAAGTATCTTTCCTATGCGGCCGTACCCTATAATCAGCGAGTTTGAGCCGAAAAGCGCGCCGTCGCTCTCTGCCACGGCTGTTTTAACAGCCGCCTCGGCAGTCAGGGCGGCGTTATATATAAGCAGCGATTCGTCGCACCCGTAATCGTAATATTTTACGCCCTTTTTATTAAGCATATCGCAAAATTGCGGCGACATAATTCCGCCGAAAACCGTCTGCCCTTTAACGGTTAACTCCGCTATTCTGTCAAGCGGCATTTTGCCGCCGTAAAGCGGAGAATTCAGCGTCTTTCCGTCTCTCGATACGGGCATCGGCAGCAAAACCGTATCACAGTCCGAAAGCACAAGTTCGCCGCCGTCCTGTTCCGTTAAGCCGAATGTCTTAACGGAATTACCCGACGCCGTAAGGAAGTTTTTTAAATACAACTGGCGTTTATCTCCGCCTATTATAATAAATTTCACACTCCGCACCCCCGAATAAAAATAGCCCCTCACAAAATGAATTCAATACATTTTATGAGGGGTTATAAATTTTGTTACATTTATCGGGTACTGACATCGGCGGCGAAATCACGCCCGGCAATTTCGGCAAGTTTTTCTGAATTGTTAAGTGTCGGATCTTCTACGCAAAGTTCCAAAAGTTTTTCAAGTTCTGCACCTATATTACTTCCCGAAAAGCCTATTTTCTTCAGCGCCTTACCGCTTATCGCAAGGTCGGATATGCAAAACGGGTGATTTTCGTCGATAATTCGTCGGGAATATTCTTTAATATATCCGCTGTCCGTACCGCGTAATATTTCAAGCGCACAGGCAAGTTGCACCCATTTATCCGGCGGCATAGCGGAAAACTGCCTTTTAAAATCGGTAAAATCACCGGTAACACCGTTTTTAATATAATAATTGAACATAATTGCCGCCTTTGCGGTCTTTTTATCCGCTTTAAGATTGTGCAGGACAACGGCAGGGTCTGCCTTTGCAAGATAGCACAGCGCCGCCGCCCTTACCGCAATATCGGTCGGTAAAGAGCAAAAATTGCGTTCTATACTAAACCGCGGCAGTCCTATAAATTCCATACCGTATTCAAAAAGCGGCGCGGCTTTATCCGGGCGCACAGCCGAAAGTATTTTTTTTAGTTCCGAATATATGCGCTCGGCGCTTATATTTTTAAGCAAAGGCATATTACCGAATGCGGCTTTAAGGGTTTTGTTATCAATATTGAAATCCAACTGCGCCGCAAAGCGGAAAAGCCGCAATATACGCAACGCATCCTCCTTAAACCGCCTGTCAGGGTCGCCGACTGCTCTGAGCGTCCGCTTCTTTACATCCTCAAGTCCCGAAAACGGGTCGCGCAGTCCCCTTTCGGGGTGGTAAGCCATCGCATTAACCGTAAAATCACGCCGTTTAAGGTCCTCTTCCAAATTGTTTACAAACGCGACCCTGTCGGGGTGACGGTTATCGCGATATTCCCCATCCACACGGAATGTGGTTATCTCAACAGGCACGGAATTGATTACGGCAGTGAATGTCCCGTGCTTTTCCCCGGTCATAACGGCCTTTGGAAAAAGCGCAGCGGCAAAATGACACTCGGCGGAAGTGGCAATATCAAAATCGTGAGGCTCAAGTCCCATACAAAGATCCCTGACTGCGCCGCCCACACACCACGCTTCGTGACCCGTTTGTTCAATCGTGTCAATGCATTCGCAAATGTATTCGGGTATATCAAATTTTGTTCGTATATCCATTTTTATCACCGATATCAGCATAAAATTCAGAAAAACTATTTATTTTTCCGTCACTATGTAATATAATAAATTTGTGTAGATTTAAAACTGTAGGGAGTGTTCGCCTTGTTTAATAAAGACGGGTTAATAGATAAAGTTAAAAAAATCCATATGATAGGCATAGGCGGTTCTGGTATGTGCCCGCTTGCCGAAATATTGCACGAAAAAGGTTACATCATAACAGGGTCGGACAATAATGAAAGCGACCCGTTAAAGCGAGTCAAAGCGCTCGGTATACCTGTATCAATGGGGCATAAGGCAGAAAATGTCGAAGGGGCGGAACTGGTTGTATACTCCGCCGCAATTCACGGCGATAACCCCGAAATAGTACGCGCAAAGGAACTGGGTATACCGCTTATGGAACGTGCCGACCTTTTGGGGGCAATAACCCGAAAATTCAAAAAAATGATCGGCGTTTGCGGAACGCACGGCAAAACCACAACAAGTTCTATGATAACGCAGGTTCTCTACTCTGCCGGTTTTGACCCGACCGCAGTTATAGGCGGTAAACTTCCGCTTATAAATGCCAACGGCAGGGTCGGAAAAACCGATTATATGGTATGCGAATCCTGCGAATTTGTGGACACGTTTTTAAAACTCTCGCCTCATATGGCGGTGCTTTTGAATATTGATAACGATCATCTTGATTATTTTAAAACGATGGATAATCTGGTGCGTTCATTTGCAAAGTTTTTAAAAATGGCAAAGGTAGCCGTTGTAAACGGGGATGACTCCCTTGCAATGAAAGCGGCAGAAGATTTTGACGGCGAACTGATAACATACGGATATGGTTCTTTTAATGATTATACCGCAAAGAACCTTAAAAGTGCAAGTGCGGGTTATGAATATGACCTTTATTTTAAAGAAAAATTTGTTACGCACCTCGCTCTTAACGTTCCGGGAAAACATAATGTTATGAATTCTATGGCGTGCTTTGCCGCCTGCAGTTATTATGGCGTTCCCGAAGACGATATAAAATCAGGCATTGAGAGTTTCGGCGGCGCGGGCAGACGGTTTGAAAAGATCTGCTCTGCAAACGGTATAACGGTAATTGACGACTATGCGCACCACCCGACTGAATTAAAGGCTACATTAAACGCCGCAAAAGCGCTGCCCTACACCAACGTTATTGCCGTTTTTCAACCTTTTACATTCTCAAGGACACAGTTGCTTAAAGACGATTTTATCGAGGCGCTTAAAATAGCCGATAAGGTAGTGCTTATGCCGATTATGGGTTCACGCGAGGTTAATGAAACGGGTATTTCATCAGCCGACCTGGCATGCGGATTACCTGAATGTTATTTAACCTCCACCCACGCCGATACCGCCGAAAAAGCACTTGAAATTGCGCGCCCGGGCGATATAATAATAACTATGGGCGGCGGAGATGTGTACAAAGCCGCATACATTATGCGCGACCGTCTTACGGGTGCCGCAAACAAATAAATTAAAAAATCAGAGGACATAAAAATGCCGACAAAGAAAAAACGCACCAAAATACTTTGGGGAAG
>CAVKHV010000034.1:0-17672 GCA_963656085.1 Agathobacter sp. | reverse complement strand
AGACGTTAGATGTTAGATGTGAAAGGCGGTAGTTTTCGGGCTGACGGTAAGTACAAACTCTTGCCTCCCTCTGACGAGGGAGGTGGCACGGCGTAGCCGTGACGGAGGGAGAGATACCGCAAGCTGCCATTCACCACATCTAATGTCTAACATCTAGCGTCTACAGTCTAGGTAGCCGTGTAAACACCGATAATAAGTGTTTGCTATTTGCAAGCGCCGAAATATCCGACAAAATACCGCTTAAATCAACGGTTTAAGGCGAATTTACAAACTGCGTCAAAAAGTACACTTTTTGGCCTCTGTTTTTATGCGTAGAATTAACGCGCCCGCTTAATCACTTATCTTTTTGATTGCCCCTTGTACTTATCCATTTCAATAAGAATTTTTTTAATATGTTCCTGCTCTTCGAGGCTTTTGGTGAGCAAAAATTCGTAGCACTCAAGCGGAATGTTACGCTCTGTTTGAGCCTGTCCGCCGAGGTTTTCAAAAAGTTTGGACAGCGGCACTTTAAGCGACGCGGCAATTTTATCAATGCTTTCCAATGTAGCGTTCTTTTCGCCGCGTTCCAGCTGGCCGATATATGTCGGGTGACACCCTGAAAGTTCTGCCAGCTTTTCTTGACTTAAACCGAGTTGCAGCCTGTAATTGCGAATGCGTTGACCCATCTTTTTTGCCAAATCGCTCATAAAATCACCTCTGTATTACAGTCTATTAATATTGTTTGCAGTATTCCACAGACTATTGATATTGATAAACCGTGATGATATACTATAAATATTAAAGTAAACAAACTTAGTATTTATAGTGTTTTATACGGGTGATAAATATGAATAAAGAAACTACCTGTTGTTTTATCGGTCATAGGGATACGGAAGAAACGAAAGAATTAAATGTAAAATTATTTACGGTAATCCAAAATCTAATTGTATATGAAAAGGTTGATAGATTTCTTTTCGGCAGCAGGAGTAAATTCGATGATATTTGCTATAAAGCCGTAACCGCCGCAAAAATAAAATACCCGCACATAAAACGGGTTTATGTACGGGCGGAATATCCGCATATAAGCAAAGATTATAAAAATTACATTTTAGTGGATTACGAAGATACATATTTTCCCGACGGGGCGCTGCATTCGGGCAAAGCCGCCTATATAGAGCGCAACCGCGATATGATAGATAAAAGCCGATTTTGCGTTTTTTATTATAGAGTGAACACGCCCGGCGCATACAAAAGCGGCACCGAGCTCGCCCTCGCCTACGCCCGAAAGCAGGGCAGGACAATTATAAACACAGCGTTTTAGGTGATGTTAAATGTCGTGCATTAAAGCCAAACAAAGCCGCTCGGTACGCCGATTAGCCGGAAAAACCATTGTACCCTGCTTGTTTTGTTTAAGCGTTTGTGTCGGCTGAAATTTGTTCAATAACCGCGCGCACCTGTTCTGCGCCTTCACCCGTTACCGAAGAAAACGGAATAACCGCCGTATCTTTCGGTAAAAATGAGAGTTCCTCTTTCAGCGCTTCCAGCCGTGCCGCGCGCTCGGTCTTGTTAAGTTTATCACTCTTGGTAAGCACCACGCTGAACGGGTAACCGTCACCCACAAGCAATTGCAGCATATCAATATCGTATTTTGTCGGGGAATGGCGCATATCCACAAGCTGAAAAACATGGGCAATATTGCGGTGCGACCCGAAATAATATTCCATAAGTTCCGCCCAGCGCGTACGCTCGGAAAAAGAAACCTTTGCATACCCGTAACCCGGCAGGTCGGCAAGGCGCACGTTTTCAAGAGAAAAAAAGTTGACGGTTACCGTTTTGCCGGGCTTTGTGCTGACCCTCGCCAACGATTTCCTGCCCAGGGTCTTGTTAATAAGCGAAGATTTACCGACGTTCGACCGTCCCGAAAAACATATTTCGGGCAGGCTTGACGGCGGCATCTGCGCCGCCGTCCCCACCGACATTTCAAATTTCACATTGTTATAATTCATTTTTTACCTACCTGTAATTTCAGCGAAGTCCTACGCCGCTGCTTTTTCTTTCCGGTTCGATGCGATAACTGAGCTTTGCCGCGTGCGTTTCGTTTAAAAACGGATTTTCAGTCAGCGCCCGCCTTAATATCTCGTCAATATTTTTGACCGGTATGAATTCAACCGCCGATTTAACGACCTCGTCAACCTCGTCAAGGTCGGGTACATTGTCGGCAGGTATGAATATCTTTGCAACGCCCGATTTAAACGCCGCCATACTCTTTTCTTTAAGTCCGCCTATGGCGCAGACCGT
Source organism: Agathobacter sp. (assembly GCA_963656085.1). GTDB lineage: Bacteria > Bacillota > Clostridia > Oscillospirales > Acutalibacteraceae > CAVALG01. The sequence goes on along the minus strand of CAVKHV010000034.1, from coordinate 15,395 downwards.
GCCGCGAATGGTTATTTCACCCGTCATTGCAATATCGCGCCGCACCGGTATGCCCGTAAGGCTTGAAACCACTGCGGTTGTCATTGTAACGCCCGCGGAAGGACCGTCTTTCGGTACGGCTGCCTCGTCCGCATGGATGTGCAGGTCGCGGTTTTTGTAAAAATCGCGGTCTATCCCCAGCGCCTCGGCGCGGCTTCTTACATAGGTTACCGCCGCCTTTGCCGATTCCTGCATAACATCACCAAGCGAGCCGGTAAGTTCAAGTTTTCCGCTGCCCGGTACGGCAACCGCCTCCAGCTTCATCATAGTGCCGCCCACCGCTGTCCAGGCAAGGCCGTTTACAAGCCCCACTTCGTCGGCAGCCGACAGTTTTTCATCTTTGTATTTAGGCGTTCCGAGCATTTCTTTAAGCGTTTTTGCGTTTACATTTACCGCTTCACCCTCGCCCGAAACTATCTTAACCGCCGCTTTGCGGCAAATTGCCGCTATCGTGCGGTCAAGTTGGCGCACGCCTGCCTCTTTTGTGTATCCGTCAATCATTTCGTAAATTGCGGCGTCGGTAATTTTAAGTTGTTTTGCGGTAAGCCCGTGTTCCGCCGTCTGCTTTTTGATAAGATGGTTTTTGGCTATGTGGAACTTGTCCTCACGCGTGTAACTCCCCATCTCGATTATTTCCATTCGGTCAAGCAGAGGGCGCGGAACGGTATCAAGCGAATTCGCCGTTGTTATAAACAGAACGCGGCTTAAATCAAACGGCAGGTCGATATAATGGTCAACAAACGCAGAGTTCTGCTCGCTGTCCAGAACTTCAAGCAGAGCCGATGCGGGGCTGCCCTTGTAACTGTCCGCCAATTTGTCAACCTCGTCAAGCAGAATAAGCGGATTTGAAGTGCCTGCTTTTTTAATTGCGTCGATAATTCTGCCGGGCATGGAACCGATATAGGTTTTGCGGTGCCCGCGTATTTCCGCTTCATCTCCAACGCCGCCCAGCGCAACGCGCGCATATTTTCGTCCCATACATTCGGCAACCGCTTTTGCAATTGAGGTTTTACCGATTCCGGGAGGGCCCGCCAAACAAACGATCTGCCCTTTTATATCGGGGTTAAGCGAACGGACGGAAAGCAGTTCTGTCATCCGTTCTTTAACTTTTTTCATACCGTAATGGTCACGGTCGAGTATTTTGCGTGATTTTGCAATGTTTATTTTTTCGGTGCTGTAAATTCCCCATGGAAGCGACAGGCAGCAGTCAAGATATCCGCGAATCACCGCCGCCTCCTGCGAGCCGAACGGCATTTTCACAAGGTGGGAAACCTCGGATTTGAGTTTTTTCTTAACCTCGTCGGACGCTTTGAGCGCGTCGATTTTCTTATTATATTCGTCCGCTTCTTTATTCGGGTCGTCGCCCCCGTAAAGTTCCTCATTCAATACCTTCAATTGCTCGCGCATATAGTATTCGCGCTGATTATCGTCGATGCTGGCGGCAACTTCGCGCCCGATCTTTTCGTCGGTTTTTAAAATTTCGGTTTCGCGTATAAGCAGCGAGATAACCGCTTCAAGCCGCTTTTGCGGATTACTCTGTTCCAATATAAACTGTTTATCGTCAAGTTGTATTGTAGTGTTGGAGGCTATATAATCCGCAAGATAACCGATATTATCGTTCGATAAAACCGTCATAACAATATCGGGCGGCACCTTTGCATTTACTTCCGCGTAATCTTCAAACACTTCGCGTGCACGCCGAACAAGCGCTTCACGGTAAATTGCGGAACAGCGCACCTTTTTATCTTCGATACGGTTTATATCGGCAATCATATAATCGGGTCGGGATTTCAGGTTTACGCATTCGGCGCGGCATATCCCCTCAACAAGCACGCGAATTCCGCCTTCCGGCAGTTTTAACATTTGGCGAACCTTTGCAATCACCCCGACGTCATAAAGTCCGTCGCGGGTGATTTCTTCTTCCCGCATATCACGCTGCGTTATTAAAAAAATGCGTCGGTCGGATTCCATTGCGGCGCGCAAAGCCTCGACCGATTTCGGCCTGCCCACATCAAAATGGACAAACATTTCGGGGAAAACCACCACGCCGCGCAGCGCCATTGCCGGCAGCGATATATTATCTTTAACGGTAACTGACATACGATTTGCTCCTTAAATTAAACGCATATTGCAATCCGCCCCTGTCGGGCGTAACACAAGTGTAACACAAACGGCGCGATTTTACAACAGCCGCCGGCGTTAAATTGCAAGAAAATTATTACCTGTTCGGTAAGAATATGGGTTATTTGGTATTTATGACTTAATTGCCGCAGACTTGTTTGCCGATATGTGCGGTTCGCATGCGCGGCGGGAGGTAACGGACAGCGCCGCTGCCCAAAGCGTTCGCTTTGGGTCGGCGCGCTTAAAATCTTCGGGTAAATTATGCGACTTTCGGCGCGCCCGACCGAAAACTTTGTTTTCGGCAGCGGTGCTGTCTGTTGCCCCTGCCGCCCGTCAGCCTACCCCCCTGCCCTGCACGGTAAATTCGCATTGTTTGCAATGTTGACAAATTCGGGGCTGAATGATAAAATGTACTCGGACTTTAAAAGTCCGACCAACAGAATACGGGGGTGCCCGACGCTTAAGTCGGCTGAGATGCGCGGTAGTCCGTGCGAACCCTTTAACCTGATTCGGGTAATGCCGTCGTAGGGAGAATATTTTGTTTTGAGCTGATGTTTAACCAAAAATTCGCCAACGGTTATCCTGTTGGTGAATTTTTATTTTAAGGAGAAGAAAAGTATGTCAAACACAACAAAAAAAGTCAATGTTCAGCGCCTGTGCGTAACTGCGGTTATGCTCGCGCTCGCAACCGCACTCAGTATGGTGAAAATCATCGAGTTGCCTTACGGCGGTTCCGTAACCCTCGCTTCAATGCTGCCCGTTGTAATTATTGCATACCGTTACGGTACCGCTTGGGGAATTGCCTCCGGATTGGTTTACGGCTGTATTCAGCAGCTTCTCGGATTAAATTCCCTTTCATATGTTACAACTCCGCTTAGCATTATCGCCGTGATTTTACTTGATTATATCGTGGCATTTCTTGTTTGCGGATTCGGCGGAATTTTCAGAAAACGCATAAAAAATCAAGCCATCGGGATTTCCCTCGGTGCGTTTGTTGTTTGTGCTTTAAGATATCTGTGCCATGTAATATCCGGCGCTACGGTATGGGCCGGAATATCCATACCCACTAAAGCGGCGCTTATTTATTCGTTGAGTTATAACGGAACTTATATGCTGCCCGAAACCATTGTGCTTGTTGTTACCGCCTGCATTTTCGGCTCACTTATAGACTTTACCGCCGAACGCCCCGCCAGATTAAAATCGGAAGACACAAATATTACTTCAAATTTAATGAGCGTTTGTGCCGGAATTGTTTTCGGTGCTGCAATTGTTTTTGATGTTTACGGCATTTTCTCAAAACTTCAAAATGCAGATACGGGGGAATTTGCCTTTTCGCAAATATTTAAAATCAACTTCACCTCCGTTATACTGATAACAGCGGCAGCCGCAGTTATTTCAATAACGCTTCTCCTTGTTTCGTCAAAAATCAAAAAAGAAAGAAAGAATGCCTGAATGTTTAATAATTCAAAACCTCCGCGCTGCTTTATTTTCGGTGCGCTGCCGATCGGAAATATGCCTGTAAAGCCCGAGCCGCACGATACGGTTATAGCCGCCGATAAGGGGCTTTTACGCCTTGAAGAAATCGGTGTTTCCCCCGATTTGATAATAGGCGACTTTGACTCGCTCGGTTATATACCGCAGGGCGAAAACATCACCCGTCTGCCCGTGGAAAAAGACGATACCGACGTCGGCTTCGCCGTAAAAACCGCACTCGGCGAAGGCTGCAAAGAATTTTTTGTATACGGTGCACTGGGCGGGGAACTTGACCACACCGTGGCGAACCTGCAGCTTGCCGCTATGATAGCAAAAAACGGTGCTATTCCTTTCTTCTTCGGGGAGGATACAGCCGTAACCGCCGTTTGCTGCGGCTCCGCCCGATTTGCGCCGCGGTGCGGCGGCCGCCTTTCGGTCTTCTGTATCGGTGAAACCGCCGTCGGCGTTACCGTTAAAGGGGCAAAATACACCCTGTCGGACGGGCAGCTTTCCCCGTCGTTTCCGCTTGGGGTAAGCAATGAATTTACAGGCGAGCCCGCCGTAATATCGGTTAAAAACGGCACGCTGTTAATAACATTTCAGCCCCGAAAAGCCGGTCTGCCTACTGTAAAACAGGTCAGCGCAAAAATAAATTAACGGTACAGGTAATAAAAATTAACAAAAAATGATGACAAAACCGAATTTTTATGTTATTATATTTTCGGTATCGGTCGCGGCGGCTGTGTATCCGCCGCGGCTTTTTATATTATTTAAAGGACAGGTACGTATCGTGGAAGAAATGATAATAAACAGTATACAGTCTAAAATGAAGGATTTTATCGACGGGCAAAAGTTCGTAGCCGACGAAAACGGCGTTTATTCAAACGATAAAATCTCTTTCGCACTTAAATATGACGAGGGTGCGGGCCATATTATCCTTGAGGCGGGCACGGATGAAAACAGTCTTGTAAAACTTGCCGAGTGGCTGTGTAACGAAGAAAGCCTTAAATACGACGCCGACATAATAGCCGAAGATTTTTGCGAGGCGCTTCGCAAGCATTTGGGTCTTAAAAAAAGTTCCGTAAATATCGGCGGCTCGGTCACCATACCCGTTAAGGATAAATCGGGCAATGATATAACGGTTGACGGATTAACTGCCAAACTGCTTAATATCTACCCGGAGTTCAAGGAGGATTACAAACAGTCGGTCGCAGAGCACGGCGAGTATTTGTATATTGATTTTATGCGTAATACCGTTGTTAAGAAAATAAGGGCACTGGCTGACGATTATCAGCATAATTTTAAACCTCTTGAAAAAATTCTGAACATAATGGCTGACGCTTTTTACGGCGGAACGCAGGAAGCAAGCGACCTCGCCGTCGGTTATATAGTAGCGGCTTCGTTCCATGACAAGGCGGAGGCGTTTGACGAATGCGTGCAGGGCGATATAATTAAAAACAAACCCCTGTTTGTAACCGCTGCCAAGGTCACTTTGGCAAAAGCCGCAAAAGATAAAAAGTTTGCGGGTGTTATAGATTAAACCGACAGCGTCATAAATAAGCAGCCGCCCCTGCCTTAACGGCAAGGGCGGCTGCTGTTTGCCCGTTCATTTCCCGATATTGGTTAAAAATGAACCGGCGGAAGTTCAATTGCCTTGTTCTTCATTATGTAAACGGCGTCAATAATGTCAACAACACCGTCCCCGTTATAATCGGCGCGCCGTAACTGTTCCTCGGTCAATTCTATAAGCAGCGCGTCATACCTTTCAAGCATAACCGCGTCGGCTGTTTCAATAATGCCGTTACCGTCAACATCGCCTTTACGGGTAGAGGCGGCAGCGGAGGGCAGGCAGAAAACCGAAACTGCGGCTGTGACCGTCAAGACCGCTAATGCAATTATCTTTTTAAAATAAGCCATTAATGCACACACCCTTTCGTTTAATAATCTAATTATACACTAAAACGGCTGTGCTTTCAAGTGCTAAATATCGCCGCGTTCCGACCGTGCGACATATTAATTGTTTTTTAACATATTTTCTACTTGTTATCCGATTAAAACTGTTATATAATATGTGTTAAAGACGGAAATAATTAATGGAAGGGCTGCTTTTCCGCCGTATTTTACGCCCGCCGGGTGGTGAACCGTAATGATTCTTGACGCACATTCTCATATTTTGCCGATGCTTGATGACGGCGCCAAATCGGTACGCGAATCGGAATTACTGCTGCGGCAGCTCTCTAAACAGGGGGCGGACGCGGTAATTGCCACGCCGCACTACTACAACGGAAAATATGATTTTGCGGATTATTACAAAAAAGCGGTTTCCGCCTATGACCGTGCGCAGAGGTATTCGGCGGTCGGCGACCTGTTTTTGGGGTTTGAAGTCAAGTATTTCACGGGAATGACCGATTTCCCGCACCTTAGGAAACTTACGCTGGGCGGCAGCGGTTATCTGCTGTTGGAACTTGATTGGGGCGGAATAACCGATAAAGCCGTATCGGAAATTGCCGCAATGTACGATAAAATCGGCATTATGCCGATTTTGGCGCATATTGAAAGATATTCGTTTTATACTAACTACGGGAAGGCGCTTAAACTGATTGAGGACGGCAGAGTTTTGGCGCAGTTGAATGCGGATTCGCTGCTTTTCGGCGTCAACCGCGGCGAGGCCGAGCGCCTTGCGAAAAACGGATATTACAGTCTCTTGGGCAGCGATACACATTCACTGCTCGGCAGGTCGCCGCATATAGCGGAGTTTTTTGCTGCGGCGCCGCAAATTATCGGGCAACAAAATGTTGAGAATATTATAAGTTTTTCAAAAAAACTTTATAATGATATGAAACAAAATAAAGGAGTGTTTTAATAATGAAGATTACCAAAGATATGTGCATCGGTGACATTTTGGATATGGATGCGGAAACAGCACCCTATTTCTTTGAAATGGGTATGCATTGCTTAGGCTGCCCCGCTTCACGCGGAGAATCGGTTGCCGAGGCGTGCGAAGTTCACGGCGTAAATGCCGACGAACTGGTTGAAAAACTGAACCGCCATTTTGAAGGCAAATAAATGTTGAACGATAAGCGACTTATCGCGGCTGCCGCACTTATAAAGCACGGCAGCCGCGTTGCCGATATAGGAACCGACCACGGGTATCTTCCCATATACCTTGTGCAAAAGGGCATTTGCAGTAAGGTCTATGCCTGCGACCTAAGGGAAAAACCGCTTGCAAACGCCGCCGCAAATATAAAGGATGCAGGGGTCGAAGGGGTCGATATTCGGCTTGGTGACGGGCTTGACGTTGTACGCCCCGATGAAATCGACACAGCCGTAATAGCCGGAATGGGCGGCGAGGTTATTGCAAATATAATCGGCCGTGCCCCGTGGCTGCGCGACGAAAAATATTCACTGATATTGCAGCCGATGTCAAGCGCATATGACCTCAGGCGGTATCTCTCGCTGCAAAAATACCGCATAATAAGCGAAACCGCCGCAGAAAACGAGGGCAGGCTCTATACGGTTATGAGCGTTCGCTACAGCGGAAAACCCCAGCCCGAAGACCCTTTGTTTTACCATTTCGGCAGGCTGTTCCAAAACCCCGGGGAAACCGAGACAGCATACATAAAATGGGTCATAAAAGTGCTTAAAAACCAACTTTCGGGCGTGCGGAATGTTGAACGTATGCGCGCGGCAGCAGAGGAAATTTCGGCTGTGATAACCGCCGCCGAAAACAAATTAAAAGAGGTGCAGTATGGCGCTTGACGGTATTTTTATAAATAAACTGTGTGCCGAAATATCCGCCGCCGCGGCTGATACGCGCGTTGATAAAATTTATCAGCCGTCACGTGAGGAGATAATATTCAACCTGCGCGGCAAAGGTCACGCCGAAAAACTGCTTGTAAGCATTAAAGGCGGCAGTTCACGCTTAGGGCTTATTAACCGTTCGGTGGAAAATCCGCCGTCGCCGCCTATGTTTTGTATGCTTCTGCGGAAAAACCTGTCGGGCGCGCGCTTTCTCGCAGTTCGTCAGCAGGGATATGAACGCGTAGTCTGTTTTGATTTTGAGGCACGCAACGAAATGCAGGATACTGTGGTATTAACCGTTGTCGCCGAACTTTTGGGCAGCCGCTCGAATATTATTCTTACAGACGGCAGCGGCAGGATAATAGACTGTATCCGCCGCTCGGATATTGAGGCGGGCGGCAGACTTGTCCAACCCGGCGCAAGGTATGAGCCGCCCGAAAGAGAGGGAAAAGCGGTTATTACAAAGGCGGAAATTGAGCCGCTGGCACAGAAAATATTTTCTTCCCCCTTTGAACTCTGCACGGTACTTGTGGAATTGCTTGAAGGTGTTTCGCCGCTTATTGCGCGCGAAATATGTTTTCGCGCAAACCTGTCGCCCAACGACAGGGGAAACTTACTGTCGCCGCAGCAGCGCACGGCGTTTACCGCCGCACTTTCGCAATTCAAAGCCGCAGTTTCGGGGCAACCCTTGCCCACCGTGGTTACGGTAAACGGCGTGCCGACGGAGTTTTCATATACGGATATTACGCAGTACGGTGCATCCGCCGTGCGGCAGCACCCCGACAGTCTTTCGGCGGTTGTGGACGAATTTTACAAAACCCGTGCCGACCGTGAGCGTATGGCGCAGGCGTCGGGCGGGCTCAGAAGAACGGTCGCCAATCTTGAAACACGCGCGGCGCGAAAACTTGCCGCCCGGAAAAGCGACCTTAAAAAATGCGAAAAACGCGAAACCTACCGAATTTACGGCGAACTTATTAAGGCAAATATTCATTCGGTCAAAAAGGGCGTTTCGTCCGCGCTGCTGCAAAATTATTACGACCCCGACCTTGCCGAAACGGAAATACCGCTTGACGCAGCGCTTTCGCCTGCCGAAAACGCGCAAAAATATTTTAAAAAATACAAAAAAGCCTGCGTTGCCGCAGGATTGCTTACAGAACTTATAAAGGACAGCGAGCAGGAACTTTTTTATATAAAAAGCGTTGCCGATGAACTTGACCGCGCCGAGAGTCTTGCCGAACTTGAAGCAATAGCGGAAGAACTGCGCGCCGGCGGATATATTAAATCGCACACCAAATCGGCAAAAAAACCGCCGCGCTTAAAACCGCACGAGTTTATTTCACCCGACGGTTTTACGGTACTCGCGGGCAGGAATAACCGCCAAAACGACGAACTTGCAACCAAAATTGCCGCCAAAACCGACCTTTGGCTGCATACTAAGGATATACACGGTTCCCACGTTGTTATAATCTGCGGCGGAAAAACGCCGCCCGAACAGACGGTGCTGTTTGCGGCGCAAAAGGCGGCATATTTCTCAAAGGCGAGGAATTCCTCGTCCGTCCCTGTTGATTGCGTTCCGGTGAAGTATGTAAAAAAGCCGTCGGGCGCCAGGGCGGGTATGGTGGTGTTTACGGGCAACCGCACTTTGTACGTAGAACCGAAAGGACCGCAGGATGATGAAAACAAAGAATAATTCGGCAGCCGCCGAAATAAGGGCGGAACTTTTTAAAATGAGGGAAAAGGAATACGCCGGTTTTTCGGCAAAACTGAACCCGACTGTCGACCCCGAAATAATCATAGGCGTGCGTGTGCCGGCACTCAGAAAATTTGCCGCCTTAATTGCAGGCACGCCCGCCGCAGCGGAGTTTATGGCAGAACTGCCGCATAAATACCACGAGGAAAACAGCGTTCACGCCTTTTTGATTGAACAAATGACCGATTATAAGGAAACCGTAAAGGCACTGAACGAATTTTTGCCCTATGTTGATAACTGGGCGACCTGCGATATGATGTCGCCCAAATCATTTAAAAAGCACCGCGCCGAACTGGCTGCGGAAATAGACCGCTGGCTCGATTCGGGCGAAACATACACCGTCAGGTTTGCGGTCTGTATGCTGATGAAACATTTTCTGGACGGGGATTTTAAGCCCGAATACATAACTGCGGTTGCAAATATAGACTCGGACGAGTATTATATAAATATGGCGCGTGCGTGGTATTTTGCAACGGCGCTTTGCAAGCGGTACGGTGCAGCCGTCCCCCTGTTTGAAGGCAAAAAACTTGATAAATTCACGCACAATAAGTCGATACAAAAAGCAATTGAAAGCCGCCGCATAAGCGATGAAACCAAAAACTATTTGCGGACATTAAGGCTTAAATAAAACATCGGGAGAAATTTAAGTGACTACAGAACGGGCGTTGAAAGACGCAATAAAAAGCGGCGTTTTGCCGAAGGTCGTCCTTTTATGCGGCGACGAACATTATATTATCCGTGACCTTGTTAAAAAAATCGAGACGGCGGCTGTTCCGCAAAACCCCGATTTTAACATTACCGAACTGAAAAACGACGTTTCGGTGCAAAAAATATACGACGCGGTCATAACACTGCCTATGTTTGCCCCGCTGCGGTGCGTTACCGTGTGCGATTTTGACCCCGACAAGGCTAAAATCGACGATTTTAAAACCATGCTTGATATTATTAAAAATATCGGTGACCATTGCGTTTTGGTGCTTTATTTTGAAACGGTCGTAATACCCGAAAAGAAACGCAGCGACCGGGCGAACAAGCTTATAAAAGCGGTTGAAGAAACGGGCGGAATTGCGACATACATTTACCGCAAAAGCGACGCCGAACTGCAAAAAGCGCTGTCCGCCGGTGCTGCACGGCGGGGCGTCACGCTGCCCCCGGCGCAGGCGCGCCATATGACCGATTTTTGCGGCAACGACCTTTATACCCTTACAAACGAACTTGAGAAACTGTGCATATACGCCGAGGGGAAAACGGTTACAGATGAAATGATTGACCGTGTATGTTCCCGTTCGGTCGACGCGGCAGTCTATAATCTGACAAAATATATTATCGCAAAAAATGCGTCGGCGGCGCAAAAATTGCTGGACGAACTGTTTTTTATGCGTACGGAGCCGGTGTTTATCCTTTCGGTTATAGCGGGCAGTTTTTGCGATATCTTCCGCGCCGCGGCAGCCGAAAAAAGCGGCGTGCCGATACCGCAGGCGGCGGGGGAACTCGGTTACCCCAAAAATCTTACCTTCCGCCTTTCGAATGCCGCCCGTGACGCGCGAAGGTATAAACACGACGATATATGCCGCGCGCTTGACCTTATCTCCCGAACCGACAGGCGGCTGAAATCCGCTCCGTGCGACCCCAAAACCGAACTTCAGACCCTTATAACGGAACTTATGACCCTCGGCGGCAAAAGTCAAGGCGGCGGTGCAAGGTATGCTTAAACTTGACAGCGCCGTTATCGTAGAGGGTAAATATGATAAAATTCGGCTTGAACGGGTGGTTGACGCCACGATTATAGTGACCGACGGGTTCGGGATATTCAAAAATCGGGAACTTAAATCACTTATTCGCCGCCTGGCAGAGAAAAACGGTATAATAATATTTACCGACAGCGACTCCGCCGGTATGCTGATAAGAAATCATATAAAATCTTTCGTTCCGCCCGAATATATAAAGAACGTCTATGCGCCGCAGGTAAGCGGCAAAGAAAAACGCAAGGCGCAGGCAGGAAAAGAGGGACTTCTGGGCGTTGAGGGAATTGATGAAAAAACGCTTTTAAACTGCTTTTTAAATGCCGGCGTTACCTGCCGCGAAACCGAAAAAACGGAACGCCTGACAAAGCAGGATCTGTATGAGTTCGGATTTTCCGGCGGCACCGACAGCGCCGCGAAACGCCGCCGCCTTTTAAAGGAACTGAACCTGCCGCAAAATATGTCTGGTACGGCTATGCTGGCGGCGTTAAACGCCTTGTATGACAGGGATGAAGCGCTTAGCCTGCTCAGCGCCCGAAACTGACAAAACGTTATCTTAAAAAGGGGGAAGTATATGCCGAACACCGCAAACAGCAAACTCAAACTTCTGTATATTCTTGAATATTTTAAGGCGAAAAGCGACGAAAACACTCCCGTAACATCGGGCGAGATCATTGAATATCTGAATAAAAAGGGGCTTGTTGCCGAGCGTAAATCGGTCTATGATTCCATAAACGCGCTCAAAGATTACGGCTGTGACATAATAAAGGTCACAATCCCCAAAAAGGGGTTTTGTCTGCTTACACGCGATTTTGAGCAAGCCGAAATACTCCTGCTGACCGACGCTGTGCAGTCCGCGGGGTTCATAAGCCGCAAAAAAAGCGAGCGACTTATTGAAAAACTGGCAGGACTTTTAAGCGAAAATGAGGCTGCTTTTGTTAAAAATCGGGTCTGCATTTCCGAAAGAAACAAAGGCACAAACGAAGAACTTTATTATAATATCGACAAGATAAACCGTGCGGTAGGCAGCGGCAAAATGATACGATTTAATTATATCCGCCATAAGTTTGACGGGCACAGGATAATCCCCGATTCGCGCGGGTTGACGGTAAGCCCGTACGCCGTAATCTGGGCAAACGACCACTATTATCTTGTCGGCAACGTCCCCAAATACAACAACCTTGCCCATCTGCGGATCGACCGTATGAAATCGGTGGAGATATTAAGCGAAAACAGCCGCCCTTTCGGCGAAGTCAGCGAATACAAAACGTTCTTTGACTCGGCGGATTATTCAAAAAAATCTTTTAATATGTTCGGCGGCGACCCCTGCGAAGTTATCCTCAGATGCGATAAGCATTTGCTTGACCAGGTAATTGACCGTTTCGGCGAGAATATTCACCTGCGAAACGTGTCGGAAGAGCGGTTCACGTTTGACGTCACCGTGCTTGTAAGCGAGGGGCTGACCGCCTGGATAATGCAGTACGGCGACGGGATAGAGGTGCGGCGCCCGCTTGAATTGAGGCAAACGGTGCGCGAACGTACACGACGTATGCAGGCACTTTACGAAGAATAAAAACTAAGAATAACAAACAAGGCGCGCAGTTTTTAAACTGCGCGCCGCCTTTTTTATGCTATGCCTTAAATCCCCATTTCTATGCTTCGCCTTTTGATTGTCCTGTCAAGCAGCGTTTCATACCGCTTAACCGCTTCCTCAACCGATTGATCCCACGAACGGTAGAGCGTGCCAAGCGCGTTATGCCCGATGTTTTTCAGGTTTTCGCTGCCGACAGCCGCCACGACTTTAGAGGCAATTAGAGCAGGGTCTTCGGGCGTTAAAAATCCGTTCACCCCGTCAATTACATTTTCCGCCGCCGGGCTGCCTGCGGTGAGCAAAGAAGGACATCGGCATGCCGCCGCCTCCGTTACCACAAGCCCCGCCGTGTCATAGGTTGAGGGGAAAAGGAACATATCCGCTCTTGAAAAAAATACCTTTAAACGGTCACGGTCACGCACGGCACCGGTGAAAACCGTGTTTTCCCCCAGACCCATCGTTTGTGCAGTCTTTTCTATATCGCTGCGGTCAAGACCGTCCCCCACAAAAATGGCGCGGAACGGCATACCGCTTTTTTTAATTTCAGCCAGCGACTCTAATATTAAACGTATATTTTTATACCACATCATCCGCCCGACATACAAAAACACCTTTTCATTCGGGCGTATGCCGTATTCGGCGTCTATTTTTAACAATTGCCCGGCAGGCACGGGTTCGGTGGTGAAATCGGTACCGCCGTACATCACAACATATTCCCCAGTGTACCCCTCGCGGCGCAGGTCTTCGCCCGCCCCGCGCGACACAACCCAGACTTCGTCGGCTGCGTGTATGTTGGAAAGAATGTATGTTTTGGCTATTTTGCGGCTTACGCGGTTGTGAACATATCTTGAAATATCAATGTCAAACTTAGTGTGGTAGGTAAAAACTATCGGTATCGGGTGGCGCGAAGAATTAATGCATCTCGCCGCCGTCATCGAAATAAACGGGCAGTGCACATGCAGCATATCCGGTCTTTCCCGTCTTACTTTCCGTATTGTAGAGGGCGAAAAAGGGTTGCCCACCCGGTAAGGAACGTTCGGCATAATTTTAACCGAGGGGTATCTTATAACCTTAAAATTATATTTTGCCGGATGCGGTTCCGGGTAGCGGGGCGTTATTATAAAAGGGTAAATATTATCATAACCGGAACTGAGGGTTGCCGCATAGTTGACTACGGTGCTCGCAACCCCGTCTATGACCGGTGGGAATGAATCATTCAGAATACCGATCTTTATCGTGTCATTCCTGCACATAGTTATCTCCAATCTGCCGTATTCACCGCCGTATCGGCAGCCGCGGCAATCTAAACTGACTCCCTAAGTACATACTACCATAAAGTGCAGCCGTTTGCAAAGTATTATTAAAAAACTAATGTAAAATTTTGTTCCTGGGCGTGTAAAATCAATAAATTTTGTCGGAATATATTGCATTTTTCACTTTAATCGCCGGAACTTGATTGTTTTTGCGGGTTTTGTTATGAACACAATTTTGAAAAAATTAAGGCAAAGCGACGCCTTCAATAAGGAAAACCGCGTGCCGTACATAAAAGCCGTCGTGATGATGGGCATATTCACCTTCGTTTTTCTCGGCGCGGAATATCTGTTTGTAAATATGATTTCCGCGGCTGTGTCCGGCGACAGGGCGGTGGCGGCGCAGAATTATGCGCTCGGCATCAGCGCGGTCGGATTTTTGCTTTATCATCCGTTCTGCCGATTTTGCAGCCAAAAACTCCGCGCCGTTTTTGCGACGGTTATGTTAATCCGAAAGACGCAATAGAGATACTTAGATATAACGCCCGGATTATAGAGGAATTCCCCAAAAAGAAATAAATTTATTCCCGCAAAAATAGGTTCATCCGTAAATTGAGCCGACAAAACGACCTTTCACTTTATTTAAGTGTCAGGTCGTTTTTTATGGGCTGATTACGCTTTGCACACGGTCGGTGTGTCAGGACTTGAACCTGTCACACTAAGAGCAAAAGCGGTGCTTACCTATAACTTTTATAAGCGGACGACTCCATATCCAGGAACTTGTGGCGGTAGCCGGGTTAAAATAATAAATTGCGCCGCCGCTGGGGTCAAGTCCGTTAAGCGCGTCGCGCGCTGCCGAATACGCGCTGTCGGACACGGGCTTGTTAAACTGCCCGTCGCTCAGGCAGGTGAATGCGCCTTTTTGGTATATCACGCCCGACACCGAATCGGGGAACGACGGGTGCTTTACCCTGTTTAACACCACTGCGCCGACGGCTACCTGACCCAAATACGGCTCGCCGCGCGCCTCTGCCGATATCAGTCTTGCAAGCAGGTTGTAGTCGTTGCTTGAATAGGAGGAGTTGCCGCCCGACGATGTGCCGCTGCCGCTTGGCAGACCTATTTTCTCAAGCGTTTTGGGGCCTGCAATTCCGTCTGCGGTCAGACCGTGTTTTTTCTGGAATTTTACAACCGCATTTTTTGTCGCCGTACCGTATATACCGTCAACGGAGCCGCTGTAATATCCCCAGTCTTTCAGCCTTTTTTGAATATTACGCACCTCTTCCCCGCGCGACCCTATTTTTGAAAGGGCGGACGACTGAAAACAAAACGTAAAAATCAGCGTTATTGCCAAAAGTGCCGTAATAAATTTTTTTGAACATCTTTTCATAATTTTAATCACTGCCTTTGCGGTTCGGCGTGTACCGGCGAACCATTGTGATCTTCTTCGCGGCGCCCGTCACGTTTCAGCCGCACTGCGGTCGAAATGCCCCGAAGTTCCGTGAATTTATAATATTTTTTTCCGTTTTTAAAAAAATATTCCCTCCGCCGCACAAAAGACATAAATTTTTTATTGACAAAATCTCGGTTTTTAAGTATAATTTTATCTTGATAGGTTGTGTTACTGT
>CAVKHV010000033.1:0-18019 GCA_963656085.1 Agathobacter sp. | reverse complement strand
GCGTTTTTCTTTGCTCAAAATCGGCGTGCTGTTTTTATATTTTAATCCGATCTCGGCGGCGTTTACGCTCTTTGCAATAATTACATTGCATTTACAGATTTTGCAGGAGGAAAAATATCTTGCCGCAACCTTCGGCGACCGTTACCTTGAATATAAAAAGCACACATTCCGCTACCTCGGCAGGAGATAACGGAATGTGTGCCTTGAGCACTTCAGTCGTAATATTCTATTTCGGCGTCGCTTATCAGTTGCTGCACATAATTTGCATATTGTTTTTCATAAGAAAGTTTCGACTGTGCATCATACAAATTTTCTTTAAAATAATCTTTCAACTTATTTATCCGCGCGTTGTCATAATATTCGTTTGCCAAAAATTTTATATAGTCATCATCAGATAAATTGTTTTCAGCCATATAATTTTTAGTTTCCAAAAGCGTCAGGTAATTCGGGGTGTCGTCTACTGTAGTTTGATTTAGGTTTGTAAAAACCTCCGTTGCCTCTTTTTTGCAAATTTCAAAATCCACGTCGAAGCCCTTTTTCCCGGCTTCGTGTAAAAGAACAATATGTTCTGTTTTTTCATTTAAAATCTCATCATATGTTTTCGGTTTGCCGAGTTCGTTAATCAGTTTTGTTTTTTCCTCGGCGCTGATATTCAAATTATTTATTTGATTGACATTTTTTTCGTAAATTGCTTTAGAACTTTTAACCGCGTTTTTTATTTCTGAAACCGATATATCATTGCCGTATACCGTGCATACAATGCCCTCTTTTTCAGTGTGCGAGCAGGCAGATAAAATCACAATCAAAAGCACAATTGCCGCCAAAAACACTTTGTTCTTCATAAATTACTCCTCCTAAATCGTTAGTTTCAAATCAATATTTTTATGTATACGGTGAATTACTTACCATTGCTATACCCAGCGGATGCAATACTATTCCTTTATTAACATGTGAGTTCAATATACAAAGCCCACCATTCCAAATCCAACCAGGATCTATCCAAAGTGCTTCTTTTTTGCTCATATTCAAAGCTGTATTTCCCAATTTAGTTGTTCCTACAGAAAGTTTCGGTGAGGTCAATGAAAAGGATTCTTGTCCGGAAGTTACCTGTTCATACTTCAGTGTGTGGTCGATAACATTATTATATTGTTTTTTTGTTCACTATTATTATCACTGCATAAACTTCCGCCTAAAATATTCCGTGAAATGCCTCCACCCATCCTGATCCCACATTAGACCGACAAATTTCACTATTACAAAAAGCGAAATGATTACCGCCTTTTCAAATTTTGTTAAACTGCGGGATCTAACGGCTTTTACTATTATCAATATATCTATTATCAGTATGGTGAGCAAAATTGCAACACCAATCGGGATAGACAATTGTCCATCGGGATTGTTGGCTATGCCGTGCGTAAAATTAAAAGCCACCATCAAAAGATAGGGTGTAGAAAGGCCGGAAAAGAATCCGTGTACCATACACAACAGAGTTTTTAATACCATCTTAAGTTTACACATAGACATAACACCTCACTAATAATGCTGATATTCCGTCATAGTTAACCACTTGTTTTTTATACATCGAATTGTCTGTATTCATGCATAAACTTCACCCTGAATTCTTTCGCAAAGTTTGCCCACGCACCTTGATCCCACATTAGACCGACAAATTTCACTATCACAAAAAGCGATATAATCAGCCCCTTTTCGAATTTTGTCAAACTGCGGGATCTGACGGTTTTTACTATTATCAATATATCTATTATCAGCATGGTGAGCAGAATTGCAATGCCAATCGGAATGAATGGTTCCCCCTCGGGATAATTGCCTACGCCATGAAAATTAAAAGCCACAAACAAACAACTGGAAGTATAGAAACCGGAAAAGAATCCATGCACCATACACAACAGTGTTTTTAATGCAACCTTAAGTTGACGCATAGCCATAACACCTCTCTAATAATTACGGGTACTTTTTGAATACTTTGTAATACTCATAGCACTTGTTACCGCATTTACGGGGCTTCTTTAATATCAACTACTTTCCATTCACCGTTTTCCTTGTGTATTTTCCACCTTGATATAATATCTCGTGATCCGCTAACTTCATAGCCGGAATAATCCATTCGTGCAACATCATATTTGACCCAAATATAGCCGTCCTTGAAACTATGAACAACAAACAGCCTTTTTAGGCTTACATCTACTTTTGCTATTTCGGGTTCATCGCGATAATATCTGTATAAGGGCGTATCAATAACATCTTCCACCGATATTTCGCCGCGGAAAACCGACTTTGCATAACGCATAACAGAATTTGTAGTTAAAAACATTATCACATATGAAGCAATTAGTATAATTAAAATGATGAGAAATACTTTCTTAAAACTAAAAGTAAACTTTGACATAAAATCACCCTTATAAATAAATCAACTGTTTTATAAATATCAAACTTACTTCAACAATGTTTCAACATATAAATCGAATTGTTCATCTAATGTTTTATTACTGTTTTTCTCATACATATTTTCCTGAAAATATTTTTTTAAAGCCGATCTGTTATATTTGTAATAAGCATATTCATAAAGCAAATTTTGATATTGATTTTCGGATATTTTATATTCGGAAAGTACATTTTTTAAAGCTAAATCATAAAGTTCCTGCGAATTATCTTTATTTAAATTGTCATATTCGGTCTTTGCATATTGATCCGAAGAATCCCTATCTATATAAACGCCTTTTTCCTTGCAGCATTCAATAACGGCTCTGTCTTCAACTAATGAACTCCTGACTTCATCCTTGGTTTCGGGCAAAACCACCGATTGATATTGGGATTTCCAATCATCAGCGAAAGCATCTGTAAGATACGCTTTATTAGCCGAATTGGTTATCTTGTTATAAAGCAATCTGTTATCAATGTCTTTATTATCAATTTTAATATTATTGCTTTTTGGGGAACACCCTGCAAAAGCAAGAATTACACATATCAAAGCAAGTGATAAAGAGCAAAGTTTTTTCATAAAGCACTCCTAAAGTTATAAGCCGCTATTGGTTGGCACAAAACAAAGCGGACCTGTAGTTTGTTCATTTTTATCTTACCTTATTTACTACATTTTTTCAAGAATTATTTGCTATCACCGCATGCCTTTCACGCACCGCGTGTCCGGTCAGACTGATTGAAATAATCACCTGATTGTGATACAATTGCAAAGTCATAAAATTTAAGAACGGAGTGTTACTGTGGGCAGAGTATTGGACGACGACTTAATATATGAAGTTTTATCCGCCGTAAGCGAAATACCGTTCGGCAAGGTCGCAACATACGGTCAAATTGCGCGGCTTATCGGCAGAGATAATTATTCGCGCCTTGTTGGCAGGGTGCTGAGTATGGCGCAATATTACGGTGATTATCCGTGCCATAGGGTGGTAAATCATCAGGGCAGATTGGTACCCGGCTGGGCAGGGCAGGAACAACTTTTGTCGGCAGAGGGTGTTACCTTTAAATCAAACGGATTTGTAAATTTAAAACTTCATAAATGGGATTGCTGAATATTTATACCCCGAAAAAACAAAGGCACAAAATATTGATATATTGCTCGCAAAGGAGTATAATAACGGCAGGGAGTTGATGATATGTATAAAAACATTAACAAGGAAGAAAAGCTGCGGCTTGAAGATTTAGTGGAATACAGCGAGGGGCAGGTCGTAAGCAAAACGCTTGTACAGAATGACGCGGTAAGTATGACGCTGTTCTCCTTCGACAAGGGCGAGGAAATTTCATCACACGCGGCAGGCGGCGACGCAATGGTAACAGTGCTTGACGGTAAAGGAAAATTCACCGTCGGGGGAACGGAATACGTTTTGGAAAAGGGCGAAACGCTGATAATGCCCAAAGGTATACCGCACGCAGTCTTTGGTCTTGAAAAATTCAAAATGCAGCTTATTGTATCATTTTAATGCGAAATAAAATACCGTATAAAACAAGACGGGGCACTGTACGTATCCCGTCTTTTCATTTTTAATAGTTTTACGATAACTTAAACTACTTGACACCGGATAGATTGCGGTGTATAAAATAATATATATTTACCCGAAAGGTCCAGCATACATATATGGAAAAAAATCTGACAAACGGCAGCGTATTTAAAAATTTAATATTCTTTTCCCTGCCATATCTACTTTCTTACTTTCTGCAAACCCTTTACGGTATGGCAGACTTATTCATTATAGGTCAATTTGAAGGTGTTGCAAGCACTACCGCCGTATCAATAGGGTCGCAGATCATGCATATGCTAACGGTTATGATAGTAGGACTTGCTATGGGTACGACCGTAAGTATCGGGCAGGCTGTCGGTGCAAATGACCGCAAAAAGGCAGCCAAAAGCATAGGCAATACCGTAACGCTTTTTATGATGGTTTCACTGGGACTTACGGCTGTGGCTTTATTGTTTGTCCGCCCTATAGTTTCCGTTATGTCAACACCGGGCGAGGCGGTTGACGGCACAATCGGATATCTTACGGTTTGCTTTATCGGCATACCGTTTATCACGGCTTACAACATAATCAGTTCGGTCTTCCGCGGACTTGGGGACAGCAAAAGCCCGATGTACTTTATAGCCGTTGCGTGCGCCGCAAATATCGGTCTTGATTATTTATTTATCGGAGTGTTCGGACTCGGCGCTGTCGGTGCCGCTTTGGGAACTACGTTATCGCAGGGTATAAGCGTTGCAATTTCACTTTTTGTTATAATAAAAAGGAAACTTATTACCGTTAAAAGAAACGATTTTAAGCCATCCCCGAAAGTTATGAAAAAACTGTTGTCGATCGGATTGCCGATTGCGTTACAGGACGGACTTATACAAATAGCATTTATAGTTATAACCGTAATAGCCAACCGCCGCGGACTTAACGATGCTGCTGCGGTAGGAATAGTTGAAAAAGTTATAGGATTTTTATTCCTTGTCCCCTCCTCTATGCTTTCGTCCGTTTCTGCTCTCGGAGCACAGAATATCGGGGCGGGAAAACCCAAACGTGCCGTTTCCACGTTGCGGTATGCTGTTTTGATTTGTGTATGTTTCGGTCTTGTTGCTGCCGTCTCGGTGCAATTCACCGCGGAACATATAGTTTTGTTTTTTACGGATAAGAACACGGCAGGCGGCGCGGAAGTTGTGCGGTTAGGCGGACAATATCTGCGCGGCTATATCTGGGATTGCATCTTTGCGGGCGTCCATTTCGGTTTCAGCGGATATTTCTGCGCCTGCGGTAAATCATTTATCTCGTTCCTGCACAATATACTTGCAATTGTGCTGGCACGTATTCCGGGGGCATATATAACTTCAAAACTTTTTCCCACAACCCTATTTCCTATGGGTCTTGCAACAACCGCCGGTTCGCTCGTGTCGGTTATGATATGCGTTACCGCATTTGCATTAATTCGCCGCAAGGACAGAATTACCCGACCGATATCTTCCGATTAAACAAAAATAACCGCACCGAAGGTCTTGTCCCAACGGTGCGGTTTTCTTATTTGACACAAATATTACTGCCTGTATTTATACCATTTCGGCAGAAAAGCGACTGCATATCCCATCGGCTGTCGCCTGCGCCTCGCCGCGGGTCTTCCCTACTGCCGATATATAAAGTTTTATTTTCGGCTCTGTTCCCGACGGGCGGATTATTACGCCGCTGCCGTTATCAAGTTTGTATGCGATTACATTTGATTTGGGAAGTTTAATTTCGGTTGTTTCACCGCTTGCGGTGTCGCGATTTTCCGATGCTTCATAGTCGAGGATATTTGTTACCTTTGCACCGTCGATCTCTGCAGGTGCTTCGGCACGGAATTTATCCATAAGTTCCGACATATGGATCATCCCCTGCTGCCCCTCAAACACAAAACTTTTTTGGACATTAAGGTATACGCCGAACTCTTTTTCGAGTTCCGCATATTTTTCAAGCAGATTAAGACCCTTTGACTTATAATAGCACGCCATTTCGCAAATAAGCATAGACCCTATAACGGCATCCTTATCGCGAACAAACGAACCGGAAAGATAACCGTAACTTTCCTCAAACCCCATAATAAAGCGGTCTTCCTCGCCCTTTTCTTCAAGCAATTTAACCTGTCCGCCTATATACTTAAACCCCGTAAGGACTTCAATAAGTTCAACGCCGTATTTTGCCGCTATTTTTTTGCAAAGGTCGGTTGACACTATGGTTTCAACCGCTACAGGATTTTGGGGCATTTTGTTAAGTTCGGTTCTGCGTTCAAGCAGATAGTTAAGCATAAGCGCGCCGACTTCGTTACCGCTCATTAATGTATATCCGTTTTCATCCTTTACGGCTATACCCACACGGTCACAGTCAGGGTCGGTGGCAAGCAACAGGTCGGGCTTAACCTCCTCCGCCAACTGCAGGGCGCATTTGAACGCCTCCCTTATTTCGGGGTTCGGGAAAGGCGCCTCCGGGAAATTGCCGTCCGGCTTTTCCTGCGACGGAACAACCGTAACATTCTTTATTCCGATACGGTCAAGTATCGCCCTTACAGGCTTGTTGCCCGTTCCGTAAAGCGGAGTGTAAACAACCGAAAGCCCGCTGTTTTTACATTCTTCCGGCGACAGCGAAAGCGACTGAACTCTACCGAGATATTCGTCAATAATATCCTGACCTATAAACTCTATCATACCGCTTTTTACCGATTCGTCAAAATCAGCCGTTTTTATTCCGGTAAAATAATCAACCCTGTTTACAAATTCCAAAACCTTAGCGCTTGCCTCAACACCAAGCTGGCAGCCGTCCGGTCCGTAGGCCTTGTACCCGTTATATTTGGAGGGATTGTGGCTTGCCGTAACAACTACGCCCGCATCACACTTGAAACGGCGAACGGCGAACGAAAGCATGGGCGTGGGCATAAGTTCGGGGTACATATACACCTTTATCCCGTTTGCTGCAAATACACCGGCAGCCTTTTTGGCAAAAAGGTCGGACTTTATACGGCTGTCATATGCAATAGCGGCACTGCCGTTTTCGGTTACGGAATTAATATAATCCGAAAGCCCCTGCGTAGCGCGGCCTACTGTATAAACATTCATCCTGTTCGTACCGGCGCCGATCACACCCCTGAGCCCCGCCGTACCGAATTCGAGTTCTTTATAAAACCGATCATTGATTTCGTCGGCATTTCCCTCAATTTGCAATAATTCATCTCTTAAAGCCGGATCTTCCGATGCCTCGGCTTTCCATATTTCGTAAAGTTCTTCAACCTTCATAAACATCAGTCCTTTCACTTTTTCTTCTGTGACATATATACTTTAATATATATTTTTCCCCGTGTCAATCTAATGAATAAATATTAAATTGCAATTTTAATTATTTCCCAAAACGTTTTATTAAAATTACTAAGATTTTATGTAGAATGTTGGTATTTTTTATCGAATTTCACAAAACCGCTTGACAAATAAAAAAACAAGTGTTATAATGAAACGCGAGATACGGTGGGTGTGTAAATGGTAGTAAACAATAACACAGAAAATGATAACCGACCGCAGGAAAATCGCCGCGGAATCTTGCCGTTTTCGGAAGACAGAGGTTTTGAACATTTATCGGAGATTTACAGGAGTTTTCTCCCGCTTATAAAATCCCGCGTCGCCCGTTATTCGGGTAATTCTGCCGAATTTGACGATATGGTTCAGGAAGCGTCAATCGGTTTTTTGGAAGCGATCAGGTCATACCGCAAGGAACTTTCGGGGTTTACCGCGTTCGCTACGCTGTGCATTGACCGTAAATTGTTTGACTGTTTTAAGCATAATTCGCGCAAGGGTGCTGTCCCCAAACACGGTACCGTTTCGCTTGATACAATGGCTGATGCCGCAGTTTGCGGTGTATCTCCGGATAACCCGGAGTCCATATTCATAGCGCAGGAGGAGTACAAAAAGTTCATCGATTTGGCAAAGGGCCGCCTTTCCGACCTGGAGTTTAATGTATTCCGCCTGTTTATCGGCGGTATGAGTTACCGCGAAATTGCAGAAAAGTTAGAAATTGACGAAAAATCGGTAAACAACGCTATGCAGCGCATACGCCTGAAATTAAGGTAAGCGCCTGTTGTAATTTATGTTTAATTCGGATACTTATTTGTCCGTTTTAATAAAGCCCTATCGGGCAAAACCTAATTCAAGAGAGGTATAAGAAAATGTTCGAAGACAAGACATTAGTATGCAAGGATTGCGGTCAGGAATTTGTGTTCACCGCCGGTGAGCAGGAGTTCTACCAGGAAAAAGGCTTTGTTAATGAGCCCCAGCGCTGCAAGGCTTGCAGAGACGCACGCAAAAACGCAAGCAGAGGCCCGAGAGAAATGCACGAAGCAGTATGCGCCGCTTGCGGTGGGGTAGCAAAAGTACCCTTCGTTCCGCGTGACGATCGCAATGTATATTGCAGCGAATGCTTCGCAAAGATGAAAGAAGAAGCATAAACTTTTACTTAAATCTTACCGCCGTGCAGCAGCACGGCGGTTTTTTTGTTTATGCGTAAAGCCTGCGCCTTAAATGTCGTTCTTTAACGGTTGGTCAGCCGTACGGTTTTGTCCCTCCCACGCCTCGCTGCGATCCGCTATATGCCTTTCTATTGCGGTAAGCGAAATGGCAAGGCAGCCGAACGCAAAGGAATATTTTTTCTTATAAATATATAAAACAGCCGAACAAACGGCAAAAATCGCAAAAGCAACTATGCTGCGCCGCCTGTTGGGTGAAATTTTGACGACGGTCGAAAACAGAATGTAAATTACTGCAAGCAGTATAAGTCCCATAGCGTCCTTAACAGCCAAAGCAACAAGAACGCCGAAAGAGGTTGCAATACACTTACCGCCGTGAAAACGGTTAAACGGGGCTATTGCATGTCCCATTACCGGTGCCGTCATTATAATAGAAAAGATAATACTATCGGTATCTATCATCTTTTCGGCAAGAAACACCGGGAAAAAGCCCTTTGCCATATCAAGCAGCAGGCACAGCATACCTACGGCTATTCCGCAATTCTTAAAGACATTGGCAGCGCCCGGATTACCGTCCTTGGAATTCCTGCAAACATCTTTTTTTAAAATCGCAAGCGGAATTATGCGGCTGAACATAACGCTTCCGGACACAAAGCCGAATACCGTAAGCAAAAAACCTCTAAGCAAATCACCGTTCATAGTTCATTACCCTTTCAACAATATCTGCGGCAGCATTAGGATTAATTTCACGCTTTTGTGCGGCAATCATATCGAATTTCTTTTGCGAGTCGTTCATAAGTTTGGCGGCGAGCATCGCCGTTTTTGACGGCGTTGCAGCTTTTAAAGACATACCGCGCGAGGCAAAAAAATCAGCATTGCAGCTTTCGCACCCCGGAATTGTAACATAATGGACGAGCGGCACAAGCGACACCGCCGCCTCGGTGCTTGAAAGTCCGCCGGGTTTGGTTATAAGCACATCTGCCGCATTCATATATTTATTCACGTCTTTCGTGAACCCAACGGTTCCGAATCGTGGATTTTTGCTGTATTTTTCGTTAAGTTCCGCGTTTAGTTTATCATTTTTACCTGTGAGCACACGCACGCCGGAATCGGAAGTATCATACTTAAAAATACCGTCACATATCTGCGAAATGTTACCGCAGCCGACACCGCCGGTCATTATAATATAATATCTTTCATCGGGGTTCAGCCCCAATTCACGTTTTGCCTCCCGTTTTTCGGTTCGCTGTAAAAATCGCGGCGCAATCGGTATTCCCGTAACCGTTACACGCTCTCTCGGTATTCCTTTTTTAACCGTTTCATCTATAATGTCGGCGTGAGGAATAAACGCCGCATCAACATACGGCTCTGCAAAAAACGGTATGCAGGTATAGTCCGTAAGTACCGAAAAGGTAGGTACGCTGCAGTCGAATTTTCGGCGTACGGTATCCATTGCCTCAAGCCCGTATAAATGTGTACCCACAACTGCGTCAAACTTTTCTTTTTCAATATAGTCAAACAGTTTTTTCGCATACAGCGAATTTGCAAATCTGACCGGCGAGTGTTTGAATGTATTGCTGTAAAACTCACCGAGGTTGTATACCGCGCCGAACACCTTAGGCGCTTTTTTTATGGTTGAATTATATAATCCGCACACATTTTTAGAGGCACGGTCGCCTGCAAAAGAAACAGGGTCGCGTATTTCGCTGTATACACCGGCAGCGGAAAAAGCCTCATTCAGCGCAAGCGCGGCACTGTTATGACCCTCCCCGGTTTTACAGCTAAGCAATAATACTCTCATTATATGCCCTCCGTGTTTTTTGTCAGACCGACGGGAACCAAACCCGTCACGCCTAAGGATTAACCGCCGTTTGCAAACAGTATACTATATTAACAGTGAAAAATCAAAGGGCAAATTACCCGTTTTGCCTGACTTATGAAATAAAGCAGCCGTTTGCTGCATAAAAAACGGATGCAATCATAAATAAATTGCAACCGTTTTCACTGTTGTTAATCTTTTCTTTCATCGCCCCAAAAATAAAGTGCTACCGTTCCGGGACCCGAATGGCAGCCGATAGTCGTGCCTATGTTCCAAACCTTGACTTCACCGTCAATATTCGGGAACTTATGCTCAACCATCTTTTTAAGTTCCTCTGCGTCCTCCGGACAATCGGAATGCGAAATATAGCATTTACCGCTGTAATTAACACCGTTTTCTGCGTGAACTACCATCATTTCAAGCGTGCGGCGGCGAGCCGCTACCCTACCCCTTAATTTTTCACGGGGAATTAATCTTCCCTTAAAATCCATATTAAGCAGCGGGCAGATCTTTAAAAGCGTGCCGAAAAGACCCGCGGTTTTTGAAACGCGGCCGCCCTTAATGTAAAATGTAAGGTCGGTTGAGAAAAACCAATGGTG
The DNA here is from genome assembly GCA_963656085.1 of Agathobacter sp. GTDB lineage: Bacteria > Bacillota > Clostridia > Oscillospirales > Acutalibacteraceae > CAVALG01. The sequence goes on along the minus strand of CAVKHV010000033.1, from coordinate 7,120 downwards.
CATACGCAGTTTATTTTCTTCTATCCAGATAAAACTCTCATCAATGGTTTTCCCGGCGTCACGCATATCCGCAAGCGTTTCCATTATAAGCCCGCTGCCCGACGAAGCGCCCAGCGAGTCAACTATTAAAAGTTTACGGTCCGGGAATTCTTCGGACAGCATATCCTTTGCAATCATAGCCGAATTATATGTGCCCGAAAGGCCCGTTGAAAGTGTTACGTGGAGAACATCCTGCCCGGTCGACAAAAGTTTGCGGAAATATTCAACATATGTTTCAATATTCACCTGTGCGGTTTTGGTATCGCTGCCGTTCCGCATAGCGTTGTAAAAATCTTTGTAAGGGAACGATTTGCCGAGGTCGTCGGTATATTCCTTACCATCAACATAAAATTCGAACGGCAGATATTTTATATTACGTTCCTGCAAATGCGCCTCATCAAGGTCAACTGTTGAACAACAGCTTAAAATATAATTACTCACAATGATACCTCCGTTTATAAATACCCGAACTTTGCCGAGCGATATCAATGATATAATACACCGTTACTGCCGATTTTGTCTACCTACTTAAATTATTTGCTTTTCTACGCAATGTTTATTCGCCGTAGAGTCGGAGATTTTAAAATCTACCACGGGTAGAATAGCAACACATACAACAAAACGGGAATTTTTTTCATCCGCCTATATTGACAAAAACCATCAAATATTATATTATTGTTTGGAGTAGATAAATAGTTGTGAAAATTATTATCCACCCGATTTTACAATGACAGGAGTAATGATATATGGCAATTAAAAATGCATACCTTGCAAAGGTTTACGCTGATGTTGAGAAACGCAACCCCGGCGAAAAAGAATTTTTGCAGGCAGTAAAAGAAGTTCTTGAATCACTTGAACCGGTTGTTGAAGCCAACCCTAAATATGAGGAGTTTGGAATTATAGACCGTATTGTTGAGCCGGAAAGGCAGATAATCTTCCGCGTTCCGTGGGTTGACGACAAGGGCGAAGTTCACGTAAACAGAGGTTTCAGAATTCAGTTTAACTCTGCAATCGGCCCTTACAAGGGCGGCTTGCGTCTGCATCCCTCGGTTAATGCGTCGGTTATTAAATTCCTCGGATTTGAGCAGATATTCAAAAACAGTCTTACCGGTCTGCCCATCGGCGGCGGCAAAGGCGGCTCGGACTTTGACCCCAAAGGCAAATCCGATATGGAAATTATGCGTTTCTGCCAGAGCTTTATGACCGAACTTTCAAAACACATCGGCGCAGATACCGATGTTCCGGCAGGTGATATCGGCGTAGGCGGAAGAGAGATCGGCTTCCTGTACGGACAGTATAAAAGACTTCGCAACGAATTCACCGGCGTTTTGACAGGTAAGGGTCTTACATACGGCGGCTCGCTTGCACGTACCGAAGCCACGGGTTACGGTCTTTGCTACTACACCGAAGAAATGCTTAAATGTATGAAAAACGACTCTTTCAAAGGCAAAACCGTAGTTGTTTCCGGTTCGGGTAACGTTGCGATCTATGCTACCGAAAAGGCTACCGAGCTCGGCGGCAAAGTTGTTGCCTTGAGCGACTCAAACGGATATATTTACGATAAAAACGGTATTGACCTTGCACTGGTTAAGCAGATCAAAGAGGTTGAGCGCGGAAGAATTAAAGAATATGCAGAGCGTGTAAGCGGTGCAGAGTATCACGAAGGCTGCAAAGGCATCTGGACGATCCCCTGCGACATAGCTCTCCCCTGCGCTACACAGAACGAACTTGACCTTGACGGCGCTAAGGCACTTATTGCAAACGGCGTAAAGGCGGTTGCCGAGGGTGCTAATATGCCTTCAACTCCCGAAGCCATTGAGGCGTTCCGGGAAGCCGGAATTATGTTCGGACCTGCAAAAGCAGCAAACGCGGGCGGTGTTGCGACCTCAGCGCTTGAAATGTGCCAGAATTCTATGAGATATTCGTGGACATTTGAAGAAGTTGACGCCAAACTTAAAGGAATTATGGTAAATATTTTCCACAACACATACAACGCAGCTAAAAAATACGGCAAGGACGGCGATCTGGTCGCCGGCGCAAACATTGCCGGATTTGAAAAGGTTGCGGACGCAATGCTGGCTCAAGGCGTTGCATACTAATCTTTTATTTAACAAAAATAATACCGTTATCGGGATAAAAAAGCATCCGTCATTTTGGCGGATGCTTTTTTAGTTTTAAATGTTTTACGCCGTTCGGTAACAAGGAAGGCAGTAACGGCATAAATTAAAGTTAGGGGCGGCATTGGAATATTCCGCGTTTCGGCGGCTGCCGCGGCAGGCCCACAGAATAACCGAAAAAGCCCCTTTATATAAATGCCCTGCCTACCGACCTCAGAGCCGGTAAGCAGGGCTTTTGAATTTAATAATCATCCAACGGTTTTTAAATATTTTTCATAGTTTGCCTGCCACTCATTCGACTGTGACGGCTCGTATATTTTAATGTCGGTACCGCTCATAACCAGTTCCCTTGCATCGGCAAGATTTTTCAAAATTCCGTGCGCCATAAACTGAACAATAACATTACCTGTTACGGTAGCCTCAACAGGTCCGGCATAAACGGGGACGCCGCATGAATTCGCCGCCATCTGACACAAAAGATTGTCTTTTATACCGCCGCCAACCATATGCAGAATATTATATTCTTTACCGGTAACGGCAGAAAGACCCTCTATACTGTTTTTATACTTATATGCCAAACTTTCGTAAATACATCTAAGTATCTCGCCCATATTCTGCGGAACATACTGCCCCGTTTTCTTGCAGTAATCAACCACGCGATCGGGCATATTTCCGGGTGCTGAAAATACAATATCATCGGGATTTATAAAGCACGCAAACGGTTTTGCCTGTCTTGCCTGTTTTTCCATTTCATCAAACGAAACATTCAGCCCGCGGCGTTTCCATTCCGCGCGCGACTGCTGAATAAGCCACAGTCCCATAATGTTGCGCAGATATCTGATCTTCCCGTCCGACGCGCCCTCATTAGTAAAACCGGCGGCGTTTGATTTTTCGGTAAGTATCGGTTCATCGGTTACAGTGCCGAACAGCGACCAAGTGCCGCAGCTTATGTATGCATAATCCTTTTCGGCGGTGGGAACGGAAGCTACAGCCGAGGCGGTATCGTGCGTTGCAACGGCAAACACCGGCACGCTTTCGCAATGCAGTTCTTCACATATTTCGTCGCTTAAATTACCGTACGCCTCACCCGGCATAATAATTTCGGGCAAAAGGCTCGTCTTTATTCCAAGCATTTTAAGGAGTTCGGTATCCGGTTTCTTTGTTCTCGGGTCCAATATTCCGGCAGTTGACGCAATTGTATATTCCATTCTCTTTTTGCCGGTAAGGAAATATGCAAAAAGGTCGGGCATCAGCAACAATGTTTCGGCTGCTTCAACCGTTTCGGGACGGTTTTTGCACATTGAATACAACTGAAAAATCGTATTAAAATTATTTTCCTGTATTCCGGTGCGCTTATAAAGCACATCACGCGGAATGATTTTATAAACTTCTTCGGGTATTCCGATAGTCCTTTTGTCGCGGTAATTGAAAGGGTTGCCCAAAAGTTCGCCGTGCTTATCCAAAAGTCCGAAATCAACGCCCCAGGTATCAATACCTATAGAATCAAAGCCGCCGTCCTGCACGGCAAGAACTATTCCCTGTTTTATCTCATGAAAAAGTTTTAAAACATCCCAATACAAATTCCCGCCGATATTTACGGGGTCATTTGAAAAGCGATGTATCTCTTTAATGTTGAGTTTGCCGTCCGTAATATCGGCAATCATCGCCCTGCCGCTTGAAGCGCCGAAATCGAACGCCAAAACACGTTTGTTTTTCATTTTGAATACCTCTCTTTATTTTATGAATATTTCATAATAAATCAGTCAAAAATATTATCGACAAATAAAAGGAGTTGATAATATGTTCGATAAAATTTGTCTTTTACTTTCCATCATCGGTTCGCTGAACTGGGGGCTTGTCGGGCTTTTCAGATTTGACCTTGTCGCGTGGATATTCGGCAGTTCTGAAAACATATTCAGCCGAATAATCTACACCTTAATAGCGCTTGCCGGTGTTTGGTGCATCTCTCTGCTTTTCAGGGAAAAGGAAGACGTAGAACTAGGAATAGAAGACTGAAATCCCCGCAACCGTGAGCCGTGAAAACGGCTCTTTTTTTATTTGCCGAAAAGTCCGTTTTGCATGTCAAACAGGCGGCTTTTACGCGCGTTTTCCGCATCGGCATCAATTACATATTTACCGTTTTTTTTGATTATAACACTGCCTTCGCGGGCATCATCCGGCAAAAGCGAGCGCTTAATGTCAATCATACCGCCGTCGCTTTCGCAAACAGCAAATTCACCCTCAAAACGGTCTATAATAATCATTTGGCACATCCCTTAATCCATATTTTCGCAGTTTCCGCTGTTTTCAATCTGTTCCCTCGAAATAAGCACCTTACGCGGTTTCGAACCCTCATACGGTCCGATAACGCCGCGCTCTTCCATCTGGTCCATTATTCGCGCAGCGCGGGAATAGCCAAGTTTCAGTTTTCTTTGCAACAGTGAAGTTGAAGCCTGCCCGGCGTCAGCCACAACCCTGATTGCATCCTCGATCATCGGGTCATAATCCGAAACCTGATCCTCCGGCAGACCGGTGGTTGCAGCCTTTTCCTTAGCCGCCTGATGTTCAATTTCAAGCATTACCTCTGTATCATATTCGTGATGTTTTCCGCTGTTTTTAATAAAGTCAACAACCTCTTCGACCTCTTCATCAGAAACGTAACAACCCTGCACGCGGTGCGGCTTAGCTGCGCCCACGGGGAAAAACAGCATATCTCCCCTGCCGAGAAGTTTTTCCGCGCCGCCCATATCGAGTATCGTTCGGCTGTCGATTTGTGATGACACCGAAAACGCAATTCTTGACGGTACATTTGCCTTGATAAGTCCGGTTACAACATTAACGGACGGGCGCTGTGTTGCGATTATAAGGTGCATACCTGCGGCGCGCGCCTTTTGCGCTATGCGGCAGATGTCACCCTCTACCTCTCCCGGGGCTGTCATCATCAAATCGGCAAGTTCGTCTATTATTATAACTATGTGCGGCATCGTCTGCAAATCTTCACGTTTAACTGCAAGTTTGTTGTATCCCTCGAGATTTCTTACCTCGTTTTCGGCAAATAATTTATACCTGCGTTCCATTTCGGTTACCGCCCAGCCGAGCGCACCCGCCGCCTTTCTCGGATCGGTCACAACCGGCACAAGCAGGTGCGGTATACCGTTATAAATTCCGAGTTCAACTACCTTCGGGTCAATCAGCAAAAGTTTAACATCTTCGGGAGTTGCCTTATACAAAAGGCTTATTAAGAATGAGTTAATACATACCGATTTACCCGAACCGGTAGCACCCGCAATAAGTCCGTGGGGCATTTTTGCAATATCGGCAACCGCGACTTCACCGCCGATATCTTTGCCGAGAGCAACGGTCAGTTTGGATTTTGCATTTGTAAAGGTCGGCGAATCAATAATTTCTCTCACTCTTACAATACTTACAGTTTTGTTAGGTACTTCTATTCCGACCGCAGCCTTGTTGGGTATCGGCGCCTCAATTCTGACGCCGGCAGCGGCGAGGTTCAGGGCTATATCATCGGCAAGATTGGTTATTTTGCTGATTTTCACCCCTGCCGACGGCTGAAGTTCATATCTTGTTACGGCGGGGCCCCTGCTTATATCGGTTATTCGTGTTTCAACACCGAAACTTCTTAAAGTATTTACAAGGAGTGACGCGGTATTTTCAAGTTCGGAAGCAACCGCTTTGTTATTTTCCGCCTTAGGTGCGGCAAGTTTTGTGATAGGCGGAAAAACATACTCCTCTTTTTCTTCTTCGTCACCGTTGGTATTCGGCGCATTTTCGATTTGTTCCGGAGGGATAAACGAATGGTCGTCCTCTTCCGATTGCTGATTGATTTTTTCTATTATTCCGGCACGGACATCCTCCGGTATAACATCCGGTTTGGATCCGGCATCCTTCAGCGCTTCATCGGCAGTTTCCGCCGACTCCACCCCGTTATATTTATCAATCAAACTCTTTTGTTTGTCCTTAATAGCGTCTTTGTCGGAACGGCGCGCTTCATCCTCGTCATCTATCGGCACGTCAATGTCAAAGCGCGGCGACTCAGGTTCTTCAGAAGTTTCATTATGCCTTTCAACATATGCATTTTCCGCTGCGACTTTCACCTTTTCTATAGGCTTATATGCCCCGCGGAAAAATGAAATCAGGGTCGTCCCGGTCATAAGCATAAGAAAAACAAATATAAGCAGCGCAAATATAATAATTGCCCCGGTCTTGCCGAAAATGCAGGCAAACGGATAGCCGAGAACAGTACCGAAAAATCCCGCGCCCCTGTTTCCCAGTGCATACATACGCGAAATGTTCCAGCCGAAGCCGGATATCTCCGCACTTAAATCATTCACCGCAAGATACAAAACCTCGTGAAAGGCGGAAATAAACCAGAGCGTCAAAAAAGATTCAATTATTTTGGCGCGTGCGTCCGCCATTTTATTTTTCGCCGTCATAACTGCGGTTATGCAAAGCAGGACAGGCAAAATATACCCCCACACGCCGAATACACCGAGGGCAAACGTATTCATCGTACTCCAGAATTTTTCGCCCCGGATAACCATAACACAAAATATAAAAACAGACACCGCAAAAATCAGCACTGCGGCGATTTGTGACCGTGCGGACGCAGATTGGGCGCTGTTTTTAGCGGTTTTTCCGCTGTTTTTTGCAGCTGATTTTTTGCCGTTCGGTTTTCTTTTTTTGGTAGTTGCCATTTTTGACCTCACCTTAAAATTAAATGTTTAGACAAAGCAATCAGGGTACAACGGTTCCTAAAACGGAGTATTTTCCCGTTTTGTTTGTCTCATCACTTGAAATACGGAAGTATTCCTGCGTTCTTCGGCTTCCAAACCGGAAAAATCTTCTCGTTTTAGGTCGAAGATTTTCGGCAAGCGGCGTGCTTTAGCGGCGCGGCGACCCGACCGAGGAATACTGTCGTATTGTGAGCGGAGGGCAACAAAGCCGCT
>CAVKHV010000032.1:0-19089 GCA_963656085.1 Agathobacter sp. | reverse complement strand
CACCTGACGGGGGAGGTGGGTTTTGCCCTGCGGGCAAAACTCGGAGGGGGAGAAAGAACTAACTGCAAGAAGAATTCGTCGTCTATTATCAAACCCACGTCCACCACGTCTAACATCTAATGTCTACTGTCTAACATCTATAACGGCGCACTTTCACGGTGCGCGACTGACGTCGCGCCCCATTTCCGCGCGCCTAACCTGATATTCACCGTCTGCCGGCTATTATCAAAGCTACCGCCTACCACATCTAACACCTACAGTCTACAGTCTAACACCTAAACCTGTCTCTCCCCCTCCGTCGAGGCTTTGCCTCGACACCTCCCCCGTCAGTGGGAGGCAAGTGGTGAGTGCTTACCGTCAGCCCGAAAACTACCGTCCACCACGTCTAACATCTACAGTCTAACATCTAGAACGGCACCAAAACCCGATAAGCCATACAGCAGCCGCTTTACAGAAACACCCCCCGAAACGTTGTGGTTTCGGGGGGGTTTTAAAACTTATTCTATCGGGAATTTATCTATAATCTGTGCGTTGTATTGCAGAAGCAGTATGGCGTCTTTCGGATTAACCGTCCCGTCGCCGTTCAGGTCGCCGGCTATAATTTGCGAGCCTGTCAGCAATTCCACCTCGGCATTGTGCCGAAGAATTGCAATTGCGTCTTTTATGGTAACTTGACCGTCACCGTTTACGTCGCCGAGTTTTACGGCGGACTGCGTAATTATATAAAGGCTGAAATGATCGGTTGTAAAGGTAAGTTTACCGTCATTTAGGCTTGCCTTCATATCGGTCAGTGTGCCGTCGCTTTCCGCGCGGTAGACCTTGCATTTTGCGCCGTCCATACCGTCGGGCACCGCAATACTTACGGTAACCTTGCCGTTCGGTTGGACTTTTTCCTCACCTTTCATAAGGTCAATGTTGTACGCCGTAAATTTCTCTGCGCCGAGGTTTTTAAGCTGAGTTTCATACTTTTCGCCTATGTTTTCGACCTTTTCGGTTGAAAGCGACACGCCCTCCGACGGAATAACGCTGCTGTCGGTTGATATTGTTATGTTTTTATCGTCACCCTCAACTGTAACGGGCTCAATCAACTCATATTTAATATTATTTTCTACTGCGTATTTATGCGCCGCACTATTCTCGGGCGTTTTGATAACCAAGTTGCTGCAATTGTAAAATGCACTCGTGCCTATTTCTGTCACGCTATCGGGTATAGTTATGCTTGTAAGACTTGTGCAACCATAGAATGTAAAATATTCTATATTTGTTACACTGTCGGGTATGGTTATGCTTGTAAGCCCTGTGCAACCGGAGAATGCAGAGTTGCCTATGCTTGTCACACTACCTGGTATGGTTATGCTTGTAAGCCCCGTGCAACCACTGAACGCACCTTGACCCATGCTTGTTACGCTGTCCGGTATAGTTATGCTTGCGAGACCTGTGCAATTTTGAAATGCATAACGGTCTATATTTGTTACACTGTCGGGTATGGTTATGCTTGTAAGCCCTGTACAATCGGAGAATGCCCATCTGGCAATGTATTTTGTGCCTTGCCGTATTGTATAATCACCATTAACAATATCATTCTTTGCTTTAATCAAATAATTGCCGATATACAGCACACCGTTTGTCCAGTTGTCATCATTGTTATAATATGCTGTATTATCAAATGCGCCACTGCCTATGCTTGTTACACTATCCGGTATAGTTATGCTTGTAAGACTTGTGCAACCGCTGAACGCAGACCAGCCTATCTCTGTTACACTGTCAGGGATTGTTATACTCGTAAGACTTGTGCAACCGCTGAATGCAAACCAGTCTATACTTGTAACGCCGTTGCCTATCGTTACATTTGTAAGCCCTGTGCAAGATGCAAACATCTCACTGCCTATGTTTGTTACACTTCCGGGTATAGTTATACCTGTAAGGTTTTTGCAGTAACTGAACGTCCCGTCTACAATGGTTTTGGTGCCCTGTCGGATCGTATAATCGCCCTTTATTTCATCATTTTTGGCATCTATCAAATGGTTGCCAACATAAAGAACTGCGTCGGTCCAATTATTTTTATTATTATAATAAGCCGTGCCCTCAAATACAAATGATCCAATGCTTTGTACACTGTCGGGAATTTTTATACTTGCAAGGCTCGTGCAATTTTTAAACACACCGTACGCAATACTTGTCACGCTATTGGGTATGCTTACTTCTGTAAGCCCTGTGCAACCGAATGCGCTTTCATCTATGTTTGTTACACTGTCGGGTATGGTTATATTCGTAAGTGCGGTGCATCCGTAGAACGCACCGTAGCCTATGAGTGTTACACTGTCAGGTATGGTTATGTTTGTAAGGCTTGTGCAACCGCTGAATGTAAGACTACCTATGTATGTTACACTATTGGATACAGTTACGCTTGTAAGTCTCTTGCAATTATTGAATGCGCTATATCCTATGCTTGTAACACTATCAGGTATAGTTATGCTTGTAAGTTCTGTGCAATTCCAAAACGCCGTATTGCCTATGGCTATTAAACTATCAGGCAGGGTCACTTTTTCAAGGGTATTTCTTGACACAACCATTTTCTCGGTTACTTCTTTTGAGCCCTCGGCTATTGTGAGTTCTTTTATTTCACAACCTTCAAATGCATATTCACCTACGCCTACCACACTGTCAGGTATGGTTATACTTGAAAGTCCTACGCAATTATAAAAAGCTGCGTCGGCAATGCATTTTGTGCCTTGACGTATTGTATAATTGCCCTTAACAATTTCTTTGTCGGCTACGATCAAATTATTTCCTACATAAAGGACACCTTCCGACCAATTATCGGAATTGTTATAATATGCAGTGCCGATAAATGCACCATTGCCTATGCTTGTTACGCTGTCCGGTATGGTTATGTCTATAAGTCCTGCGCAACCTGCAAATGCACCATTACCTATTCTTGTTACATTTTCTTCAATGACAACGGACCTAAAGCCATTAGGCCAAGGTGCGAAACTTATCGTATCATAATCCTTCATTCTGCCGTTACCGCTTATTGTAAGGCAACCGTTGTCAAGCGTCCAGGTGCAGTCGCCCGTTGTGCCGCTTATTGTTTCCGCGCTTGCAGTAATACCAAACGCACCGGTCGGCACGGCGGAAAACAGTAAAAATGCTGTTAAAACGATAGATAATAGTTTTTTAAATCTGTTGATACCCATATAAGCTCCCCTATGCATTAATTTTAAACGATTATTACGTTTACTTAATTATAGCACCGTATACAAAATGTGTCAACTTATTTTGATATTTAAAGGCAAAAAACCGCCCGAAATCTGCAAAAGATTTCGGGCGGTTCAGAAATTAAAATTATTTTACCAGCTCAATAATAGCCATTTCAGCGGCGTCACCACGGCGGGGACCCGTTTTGGTTATACGGCAATAACCGCCGTTTCTGTCAGCATATGAGGGGGCAATTTCATCATAAAGTTTCTTTACGACTTCGGCTTTGGTAATGAAAGCCATTGCCTGCCTTTTGCTGTGAAGACTATTATCTTTAGCGAGTGTGATGTACTTCTCGGTCATGGCGCTTACCTCTTTAGCGCGGGTAACGGTAGTTTCTATTTTACCGTTTTCGAGCAAAAAGGTAACCATTGCGCGAAGCATAGCGATTCTATGGTCGCTTGTTCTTCCGAGTTTTCTGGTACCGGGCATTTATAACACTCCTTCAACTCATTATTCTTCTTCACTTGCGAGGGTAAAGCCGAGCGAATCGAGCTTTGCGATAACCTCTTCAAGTGATTTACGTCCCAAATTGCGAACCTTCATCATATCATCTTCGGTTTTGGTGATAAGATCTTCAACCGTGTTTATTCCGGCGCGTTTCAGGCAGTTGAAACTGCGAACCGAAAGGTCAAGTTCTTCAATGGTCATCTCAAGGACTTTTTCTTTATCGTCGCCCTGTTTTTCAACCATTATGTTGCTTTCAAATCCTGTTGTTGAAAGTCCCACAAACAGGTTGAGATGCTCAGTGAGGATCTTGGCAGCCAAAGAAACGGCTTCCTGTGCGGTTATAGTACCGTTTGTCCACACTTCAATCGTAAGACGGTCATAATCAATCTGCTGACCGACACGGGTGTTTTCAACCGAATAATTAACCTTTGTAACAGGCGTGAAGATTGAATCAACCGAGATAACGCCGATTATATTCTGCTCCGACTTGTTTTTATCGGAAGAAACATAACCGCGACCTCTGTCAATTGTCATCTCCATAAAGAGCTTACCGCCCTCGTCTACCGTTGCAATGTGAAGGTCGGGGTTGAGAATTTCAACCTCACTGTCACATTTAATAGACGCACCGGTAACTTCGCAAGGACCCTCAGCCTCAATGTAAACGGTTTTGGGTTCCTCACTGTGAAGTTTTGCAATCAGACTTTTGATGTTTAAAACAATTTCAGTAACATCCTCTTTAACATTGGGGATGGTGGAGAACTCGTGCTGAACGCCGTCAATCTTGACGCTTGTTACAGCAACGCCGGGCAAAGATGAAAGAAGCACTCTGCGCAGGCTGTTTCCTAAAGTTGTACCGTACCCACCCTCAAGCGGTTCCAAGGTAAATTTACCGTAAGTACCGTCATCTGCTAAATCCAGTGTTTCAATTCTGGGCTTTTCAATTTCTATCATAAAAGCTCCATTTCTCCGCACTTGTTTAAAATATTATTTGGATAACGCCCCGCAAAGTTTAGTGCGGCTAAGCCTTGCAGAGCCGTAAATACCGAATAAAGACCGGCAAACAAGTTATCCTTATTATTTTGAATAGAACTCGACAATGAGTTGTTCCTCGATAGGAGCGTCGATCATATCGCGTTCGGGCAGGTTGATAATCTTAGCCTCAAGCGCGTCACGGTTGACATCAATCCACTGGGGAACCGGATGTGCCGAATTTGCTTCAACAACGGCTTTGATCTTCTCGCTGCCGCGTGATTTTTCGCAAATTGAGATTACATCGCCGGGTTTTACAAGGTAAGAAGCGATATCAACACGCTTACCGTTTACTTCAAAATGACCGTGACCGACAAGTTGTCTTGCCTCGGCACGTGATGAAGCGAAACCAACCCTGTAAACAATATTGTCAAGACGGCTTTCAAGCAATCTTAAAAGGTTTTCACCGGTAACGCCGGCTTTACGCTCGGCAATTTCAAAATAATGATGGAACTGAACTTCGTTAACTCCGTAGTAACGTCTTGCTTTCTGTTTAGCACGGAGCTGGAGTCCGTATTCCGAAGATTTTTTACGACCCTGACCGTGTTGACCGGGAGCATATGCTCTGCGTCCGACCGAACATTTTGCGGAATAGCAACGCTCGCCCTTCAAGAACAGTTTTTGTCCTTCGCGGCGGCAAAGTCTGCAAACAGGACCTGTATATCTAGCCATTTATTACACCTCCAAAAATCGGTTATACGCGTCTTCTTTTAGGCGGGCGGCAACCGTTGTGCGGAATCGGGGTAACGTCTTTAATCATACTTACCTCAAGTCCTGCCGACTGCAACGCACGGATTGCAGCTTCTCTGCCGGCGCCGGGGCCTTTTACGAATACTTCAACGCTTTTAAGACCATGTTCCATTGCAACTTTAGCAGCAGTTTCTGCGGCGTTCTGCGCAGCGAACGGAGTAGATTTTCTTGAACCTCTGAAACCGAGTTCGCCTGCCGAAGCCCAGGATATTGCATTGCCCTGAACATCGGTTATGGTAACGATGGTATTGTTGAAGGTTGACTGGATATGGGCAGCACCGCGCTCAATATTCTTTTTGTCGCGGCGTCTGCGGGTCGCAGTTGTCTTTTTTGTACCCTTTGTAGCCATATTATCTTCCTCCCGCTTACTTCTTCTTGTTGGCTATCGTCTTTCTCGGGCCCTTACGGGTACGAGCATTGGTCTTTGAACGCTGTCCGCGAACCGGAAGACCTTTGCGGTGACGAGTGCCACGGTAACTGCCTATTTCAATAAGGCGTTTGATATCGAATGCAACCGCGCGGCGGCGATCACCTTCAACCTGAAGGTTATGATCGATATACTCACGCATTTTAGAAATATCGTCCTCTGTAAGATCCTTAACTCTGGTATCGGGATTGACACCTGTTGCAGCAAGGATCTGTCTTGATGTTGTAAGACCTATACCGAAAATGTAAGTAAGTCCGATTTCGACTCTTTTTTCTCTCGGAAGGTCAACACCTGCTATACGCGCCATTTACTTGCACCTCACATTCTAAGTTAGCGCAGGTTTAACCCTGACGCTGCTTGTGCTTGGGATTTTCACAGATAACCATGATCTTTCCCTTGCGCTTAATAATTTTACATTTTTCGCAAATCTTTTTAACAGAAGGTCTGACTTTCATTCGTTTTTACCTCCATTTAATGTTTTAACACGCTTATTTTGAACGCCATGTTATGCGTCCGCGCGTCAGATCGTAGGGTGACATCTCAACCGTAACCTTATCGCCGGGCAATATTCTGATGTAATTCATACGAAGTTTGCCGGAAATATGGGCTAAGATCTGATGCCCTCCCTGTATTTCAACTTTGAACATTGCATTGGGCATCGCCTCAACAACTACGCCCTCTAATTCGATCATATCCTCTTTAGACATACTGCTCAACTCCCTCTTGACTAAAGTCTACGCTGCGCAAAGCGCGCTTTATGCGCCCGTTTGCTTTCAGTTGTTCTTCGCTAAGTACATACGGCAGAACTTTCAGATGTTTCGGCGACTTTTTTTTAGGTCGCTCAAGCGGCCGTTCCTTGCCGTCACAGACCAGCAAATAATCGCCGTCCGTTCCGACCAGCGCCAAAAGATATCCTTTGTCCCTGCCTCTCAGCGAAAGTAATACCTGTCCTCTTTCAAGCGGCATCTCTTTCACCCCCGCGGATCCGTAAGGATAACGGGACCGTCTGCCGTTACGGCAACGGTATGCTCAAAATGAGCAGAAAGCGAACCGTCCGATGTGAGAACCGTCCAACCGTCTGGCATAACTTTTACGCCGTAAGAACCTGCGTTTATCATAGGTTCTATAGCAATGGTCATACCGGGAACAAGTCGTACTCCTCTGCCGGATATCCCGTAATTAGGAATTTCGGGTGATTCATGCAGGCTCGTACCTACTCCGTGTCCGACATAATCTCGAACCACCGAGTACCCACGCGCCTCAACATATCCCTGGACTGCTGCGCCTATATCGCCTACTCTGCCGCCTGCACGAGCCGCCGAAATACCTTCATAAAGGCTTTCTTTGGTTGTGTCCATCAGCCGCTTTGCCTCATCGGAAACATCTCCGCAGGCAAAAGTGGCGGCATTGTCGCCGTTATAGCCGTTAATAGCCGCGCCGAGGTCAACGCTGACGATATCGCCGGATTTAAGTTTGCGCGACCTTGAGGGAATGCCGTGAATTACCTCATTGTTTATAGATATACAGGCGGTTGCCGGAAAACCGTAAAGTCCTTTAAAGTTGGGCTTTGCCCCGCAGCTTAAAATAAACCTTTCGGCTATATGGTCAAGTTCCGCGGTGGTAACACCCGGCTCGACCGCCTTACCTATCAATTCAAGTGCCTGTGCGGAAATCACGCAGGCCTCTTTCATTTTTGCGAGTTCTTTCGCAGTTTTCAAGACTACCATTATTTAAGACTCCAACGCTTTCATTGTAAGGGCAGTTGTATCTGCAAGTTCCTCCTGACCCTCAACAATTCGCAGTTTTCCGCTTTTTTCATAGTAATCTTTAAGCGGCTCGGTCTGCTCGTGGTAGACTTTAAGCCTTTCAAGCACCGTTTCGGGCGCGTCGTCCTTGCGTTGCACAAGTTTCGCACCGCAGTGGCAAGCGCCGTCATTGACGGGCTTTTTGTAAATAAGGTGATAACTTGAACCGCATTTGGGGCAGACGCGTCTGCCTGACATACGGCGTGCGATCGCCTCATCAGACACCTCAATAGAGATGACCTTGTCAATTTTCACGCCCATTTTGTCAAGCGCTTCAGCCTGAGGAATGGTGCGCGGGAAACCGTCCAGAATAAAGCCGTTTTTGCAGTCGTCCTTGGCCAAACGTTCCTTGATTATACCGATTACAATATCATCGGAAACCAATTCGCCCGCTTCGGTTGCGGCTTTCGCAGCAAGTCCCATTTCTGTTTCGTTTTTAATCGCTTCACGGATAATATTACCGGTCGAAACAGTCGGAATAGAAAGCCTTTCCGAAATTATTTCAGCCTGAGTACCTTTACCGGCGCCGGGGGCGCCCAATAAAATAAGATTCATACTGCTTAACCTCCGTATCAATCCAGGAATCCTTTATAGTGGCGCATCATCATCTGTGATTCAAGGTTCTTGACAGTATCAAGAGCAACGCCGACCATAATAAGAACCGAAGTACCGCCGAGAGAAACATTCATACCGCCTACCGAGCCGATGATTATCGGAAGTATGGCGATAACACTCAGGAAAAGTGCGCCGAGCAATGTTATTCTTGACAAAATCTTCTGAATAAAATCGGAAGTATTGGTACCGGGACGGATGCCGGGGATAGCACCGCCGTTCTGGCGAAGGTTGTTTGCCATTTCAACGGGGTTATACTGAATAGTTACATAGAAGTATGCAAATGCGATTATCAGTATAAAGTAAAGCACTGCATAGAATGCGCCGCGTGTGCTGAACAGCGACAGGAATTTGTACCAGGAAGAATCCTGATTTTTAACGAAAGCCAATATCATGGTCGGAACCATAAGAATTGAACTTGCGAAAATGATAGGCATAACACCCGACATATTTACCTGAATCGGAATATGTGAGCTTTGACCGCCGTACATTTTTCTGCCGACAACACGTTTTGCATACTGAACCGGAATTCTGCGCTCTGCATTGGTCATCCAAACAATGAATGCTACAATGATGATGAAAGCAAGGACTATGCCGATTACTTCTACCTGCTTACCGAGTGTCCAGTAATAGTAGAGGGTAGCGGCAGCCTGCGGGCCCCTTGAAATAATACCGGCAAAAAGCAAAATTGAAATGCCGTTACCGATACCTTTGGCATCGATTTGTTCACCGAGCCACATAACAAGAGCGGAACCGGCAGTAAGAGTAAGGATTATAACGAAAGCGACAAACACAAGGCTGCTTGTAACGCTCAAATAGTTATTACCTTTAAGGTAAAAGAAGAATGCGGTACCCTGCATAAGACCCAATATAACGGTCGTATAACGGGTAATCTGAGCCAATTTTTTCTGACCCTCCGGTCCTTCTTTTGATAGCCTTTCCAACGGGGGGATAGCAACGCACAGCAACTGAATAATAATTGAAGAGTTGATGTACGGGGTTACGGACATCGCAAAGATAGCACCGTATTCCAAACCGCCGCCGGTAAGTATTGAAAGATAATTAAAGAAATCACCGTTCGAAGTGCTGCTTTCAAGTGCTTTAACATCAATATAGGGAACAGGTATAACAGAACCAATACGGAACACGAGAATAATAAACAATGTGAACAGGATCTTCTTCCTGAGATCTTTCACAGCCCAAGCATTCTTTAGTGTTTCAATCATATCAGTTCACCTCAACCTTTCCGCCGGCAGCCTCGATTTTTTCCTTAGCAGATGCAGAAAAAGCAGCAGCCTTAACGGTGAGTTTTTTGGTCAGGTTTCCGTTAGCCAAAACCTTTACGCCGTCATATTCTTTTTTGATGATGCCTTTTTCGATAAGGGCGGCAGCGTCAACTACTGCACCGTCATCAAATTTATTAAGTGACGAGAGGTTTATAACAGAATACTTTGAAGCAAAGATGTTGTTGAATCCCCTTTTAGGAATTCTTCTTTGAAGCGGCATCTGACCGCCTTCAAAGCCGGGTCTCATTCCGGTTCCGGAGCGGGCTTTTTGGCCCTTATGACCCTTACCGGCAGTTTTACCGTTGCCGGAGCCATGTCCTCTTCCGATACGCTTTACATCTCTTGTTGAGCCGGCGGCCGGAGCAAGTTCATGAATTTTCATAAGTCGCACCTCCTTGTGTTTACGCGTTGGTTACCTCGACGAGGTGGATAATTTTTTTGATTTTACCCTGAGTAGCCGCATTATCGGGCTGAATGCGACTGTCGCCGATTTTATGAAGGCCGAGTGCTTCGGCAGTAGCGATCTGATCGTCTTTGCAGCCGATAAGGCTTTTTACCAGTTTAACGTTAAGGCTTGCAGCCTTTTTCTTTGTAGCCATTGCTGCTTCCTCCTTAACCGATTATTTCTTTAACGGTTTTGCCCCTCATTGCGGCAACTTCTTCAGCGTCACGAAGTGACTGAAGACCCGCAATAGTAGCACGAACGACGTTAAAGGGATTGTTTGAACGAAGTGATTTAGTACGTATATCGCTGATACCTACGGTTTCAACAACGGCACGGACTGCGCCGCCTGCGATAACACCGGTACCGGGAGCGGCGGGTTTAAGAAGAACGCTGCCTGCGCCGAACTTTCCGATTACTTCGTGCGGAATTGTTGAACCTTTAAGTGAAACCTTAATAAGGTTCTTTTTGGCATCCTCAAGGCCCTTGCGGATAGCATCCGGAACTTCACCGGATTTTCCCGTGCCGAAACCTACGATACCGTTGCCGTCACCTACGACTACGAGCGCGGAAAATTTCATTATGCGGCCGCCCTTTACCGTTTTTGATACACGGTTTATAGCAACCACGCGCTCTTTAAGATCTAATACAGATGCGTCAATATTAGTAGCCAAAAGTATTTCCTCCTTTTCTCTTAGAACTTGAGGCCGCCCTCGCGGGCTCCTTCGGCAAGTTCCTTGACACGGCCGTGATAAATATATCCGCCGCGGTCAAATACGCAGCAGTCTATTCCTTTAGCTACGGCTCGTTCAGCAACTAACTGTCCAACCTTGCGGGCTTCTGCACAGTTGCCGGTAGTCTTGTCAAAATCTTTTTCAACAGACGAAGCGGAAACCAGAGTTACACCCTTCACATCATCAATAAGCTGGGCGTAAATATTGCTATTGGAGCGGAATACATTAAGTCTCGGGCAGGCTGCCGTTCCGCTGATTTTTCCACGGACACGGGTATGTCTGCGAACACGAGCTTTGTTCGTATCAGGTTTATTAACCATTTTTCATTCTCTCCTTTATTATTTTTTAGCGCCCTTGCCGGCTTTACCGTCTTTACGGCGGATATGTTCGCCTGCGTACTTAATACCTTTGCCTTTATAGGGCTCCGGCGGACGCTTTTCGCGAACTTCTGCCGCAAACTGACCGACCTGCTGCTTATCGGGACCCGAAATAACAACCTTGTTCGGTGCCGGTACTTCGATTGTGATTCCCGGTACTTCCGAAACGATTACCTGATGCGAAAAGCCGAGGTTAAGAACCAGGTCTTTGCCCTGCTTAGCGGCACGGTAACCGACGCCGTTTACTTCAAGTTCCTTTGAATAACCATTTGTAACACCCTCAACCATATTGGCGATAAGTGTACGGATCAAACCGTGTAACGAGCGATGTTCTTTATCGTCGGTCGGCCTTGTAACGATTATCTCGTTGCCTTCCTTAGCGATAGAGATCTCGCTGTTAAAGGTTTGGGTAAGAGTACCTTTGGCACCTTTAACGGTGACTTCGGAACCGTTGACCGTTACATCTACACCTGCAGGGATCGGGATAGGTTTTTTTCCTATACGAGACATTTTATTTACCCCCTTACCAGATGAACGCAAGCACCTCGCCGCCGACGTTTTCACGGCGAGCCTGCTTATCGGTCATAATTCCTTTTGATGTTGAAAGGATAGCAATACCGAGGCCCTTCATAACCTTAGGCATATCCTCAACATTTGTGTATATACGCAGACCGGGTTTTGAAACTCTGCGGAGACCGTTGATGATCTGCGATTTGTTGGGACCGTATTTCAATACGATCGTGATAACTCCCTGTCTGCCGTCTTCGGCAACAGAAAAACTGTTAATGTAGCCCTCATCCAATAAAATCTGTGCGATAGCCTTTTTAACATTGGATGCGGGGATGTCAACCGAATCATGTTTTGCTGCACTGGCATTACGAATTCTCGTAAGCATATCAGCTATTGTATCGGTGATTTGCATACCGTAAACCTCCTTTGCGTATGCTGTCTTACCAGCTGGCCTTCTTCACACCGGGAATTTCGCCCTTGTAAGCAAGTTCCCTGAAACAAATACGACAGATACCGTATTTACGGAGATAAGCGTGGGGACGGCCACAGATTTTACATCTGTTGTATCTTCTGGTAGAATATTTTGCAGTGCGAGCCTGCTTAACTTTCATTGATGTCTTAGCCATATTGCCTCACTCCTTACCTTGAAAACGGAGCGCCCATAAGAGTCATAAGCTCCTTGGCCTGCTCGTCGGTCTCTGCGGTGGTAACGAATATAATATCCATACCGCGCACCTTATCGATCTTGTCGTAATCTATTTCGGGGAATATCAACTGCTCTTTTACACCCATAGCATAGTTGCCTCTGCCATCAAATGAGTTGGGGTTGATTCCTCTGAAGTCTCTTACGCGCGGAAGTGCTGCATTGAACAGTCTGTCAACAAATTCATACATCTTATCTCCACGCAGAGTGACCTTAACGCCGATAGGCATACCTTCACGAAGCTTAAAGTTAGCAACGGATTTTTTCGCCTTGCAAACAACCGGTTTTTGACCTGTTATTTTACCGAGATCGCTCATAACGGACTCGATAACTTTCGAGTTATCCTTAGCCTCGCCTGCGCCGACATTGATTACGACCTTGTCAAGTTTCGGAATCTGCATGACGCTTTTATAACCGAACTTTTTCATCAAAGCAGGGGCGATCGTTGACTTATATTCTTCTCTAAGTCTTGCCATGTCATGTTCCTCCTAACTTAAAAGGTTTCTTTGCATTTTCTGCACATACGGTCTTTTGAGCCGTCTTCATAGATTTTATAACCTATTCTGGTCGGCTTTTTACATTTGGGGCAAACAACCTGCACTTTGCAAGCGTAGATTGCGCTTTCAGCCTTAACGATACCCGAAGGATCGCCGGCTTTTTTGGGTTTAACATGTTTTGAAACCATATTCATACCCTCAACGATTACCTTGCCTTCTTTGGGGCTGACCTGAAGTACCTTACCGGTCTTTTTGCGGTCTGCCTTATCTCCTGTAAGGAGAACAACGGTATCACCGGTTTTGATTTTAAGCTTACTCATATCCTAATACCTCCAATCACAGCACTTCGGGAGCAAGCGAAAGGATCTTCATATAATCCTTTTCACGGAGCTCACGAGCAACCGGCCCAAAGATACGTGTGCCTCTGGGAGTCTTGTCATCTCTGATAATGACAGCTGCGTTTTCGTCAAAACGGATATAAGTACCGTCATTGCGGCGAATTCCTTTGCAGGAACGAACTATTACAGCCTTAACGACATCGCCTTTTTTAACAACTCCGCCCGGAGCAGCTTTTTTGACCGAAGCCACTACGACATCGCCGATGTTGGCATACCTTCTGCCGGAACCGCCCAAAACCCTGATGCACATTAATTCTTTTGCACCGGTGTTGTCGGCAACCTTGAGGTAAGTCTGTTGTTGTATCACAGTCTTTTTCCTCCTTTAAAACTTACTTCGCTTTTTCGATGATTTCAACAACTCTCCATCTCTTATCTTTTGAAAGAGGACGGGTTTCCATAACGAGGACACGGTCGCCGATATGGCATTCATTGTTTTCGTCATGAACTTTAAGTCTTACAGTTTTCTTAATAATCTTTTTGTAAAGCGGGTGTTTAACATTGTCTTCGATTGCAACAACGATGGTCTTTTCCATTTTGTCGCTGACAACTTTACCTACCCTTGTCTTACGAAGGTTTCTATCACTCATCGCCATATACCTCCATTTCCTTACGCACGGGCGCCGTCTTTGATCTCGTTCTCGCGAATTATTGTCTTAACGCGGGCGATATCTTTTTTAACGGCTTTAATGCGGGTGGGATTGTCGAGCTGGTTGATGGTGAGTTGGAAACGAAGGTTAAAAAGTTCCTTCTGTAAGTCCTTAAGCTGTTTTTCAAGTTCAGCCGAGGTCTTTTCCCTGAGTTCCTGTGCCTTCATTACTGCTCACCCTCCTGTTCCTGCTTAGTAATAAATTTACATTTGATGGGGAGTTTGTTGGCTGCAAGACGCATAGCTTCACGAGCAAGTTCTTCGCTAACTCCGTCAATTTCAAACATAATTCTGCCCGGTTTAACAACGGCTACCCAGTATTCGGGAGCACCTTTACCTTTACCCATTCGAGTTTCGAGCGGCTTTTTGGTAATCGGCTTATCCGGGAAAATTTTGATCCATACCTGACCGCCACGTTTGATGTAACGGGTCATTGCGATACGGGCGGCTTCGATCTGGTTTGAGGTTATCCAAGCCGGTTCCAAAGCCTGAAGTCCGAATTGACCGTAAG
Source organism: Agathobacter sp. (assembly GCA_963656085.1). GTDB lineage: Bacteria > Bacillota > Clostridia > Oscillospirales > Acutalibacteraceae > CAVALG01. Next base: position 4,654 of record CAVKHV010000032.1, on the reverse strand, counting down.
TAACTTTGTTACCTCTTGTTGCCTTACCTGTGAGGCGGCCTCTCTGCTGTCTGCGGTATTTCACGCGCTTAGGTAATAACATTAGCGAGCGCCTCCTTCTCTTTTTCTGCGGTTCTTGCTGCGGGCTGCATTAAGAACTTCACCCGAATAGAGCCAAACCTTAACGCCGATCTTGCCGTATGTTGTGTTAGCCTCGGCAAAACCGTAGTCAATATCAGCCCTGAGGGTCTGCAGCGGAATTGTGCCTTCGTGATAGCTTTCCGAACGTGCGATTTCAGCACCGCCGAGGCGACCCGAAACCTGCGTTTTGATACCGTTTGCGCCAAGACGCATTGCGCGGCCTATGCAAAGTTTCATAGCACGGCGGAAAGAAACACGTTTCTCAAGCTGCGCTGCAATGTTTTCAGCAACCAAAGTTGCGTTAAGATCGGGATTTTTGATCTCTACAACATTAAGGTTTACAGTCTTACCGAGCATCTTTTCGCAATTAGCGCGAAGTTTGTCGATAGACTCGCCGTTACGGCCGATGACCATACCCGGCTTTGCGCAGTGGATATTGATGCGAACACGTTTTGAATCGCGCTCAATCTCAATTTTGGGAACGCCTGCCTGATACAGGGTCTTCTTCAGATACTTACGGAGGTTATAGTCCTCAACCAAAGTATCGCCGAAAACGTTGTCCTTAGCGAACCAGCGGGAATCCCAGTTTTTAATAACGCCTACACGGAATCCGTTAGGATTTACTTTCTGGCCCATAACTTAACCTCCTTCTCAGTCTTCACGCTCTCTGAGAACCAGAGTAACGTGAGATGTTCTTTTAAGGATGCGGTGTGCTCTGCCGTGATCCTTGGCTCTTATTCTCTTAAGAATCGGGCCGGGATCAACAAAACACTCTGCTACATAAAGTTTCGATGCATCCATATTGTGGTTGTTCTGTGCATTGGCAATCGCCGATGCGAGCAATTTCTCAAGATATTCACAAGCTGCCTTAGGGGTAAACTTGAGAATAGCCATTGCCTTGTCTGCATCCTGATTACGGATGAGATCCAAAACGATCTTCACCTTACGCGGTGAAATGCGGGCGTATTTTAACTTTGCCCTTGCTTCCATAGTTTATCTCTCCTTTCGGCTGCTTATTTAGTGGTCTTTGACCCGGCGTGACCCTTAAAGGTTCTTGTCGGGGCAAATTCACCGAGCTTATGACCTACCATATCCTCGGTAACATATACCGGAACGTGCTTTCTTCCGTCGTGCACCGCAATTGTATGTCCGACGAAGTCAGGGAAAATAACCGATGAACGGCTCCAGGTCTTGATGACTCTCTTTTCGCCTGATTCATTCATTTCCTTAACCCTTTTGAGGAGCACGGGTTGGACAAATGGTCCTTTTTTAACACTTCTTCCCATTATAATAACTCCTTTCGTCGATTATTTAGCGTTGCGGCGTTTAACGATATATTTATCGGAAGCCTTATGCTTATCACGGGTCTTGTAACCGAGAGTGGGTTTACCCCAAGGAGTTACAGGACCGGGACGGCCGACCGGTGACTTACCTTCACCACCGCCGTGCGGGTGATCGTTCGGGTTCATGACAGAACCTCTGACAGTAGGTCTCCAGCCCATATGACGCTTTCTGCCGGCCTTACCGATATTCACATTTTCGTGTTCGGGGTTGCTGACCTGACCGATAGTAGCCATACAAATTGCCGGAACATTACGAAGCTCTCCGGACGGAAGTCTTAAAAGTGCCATACCGTTTTCTTTAGCCATAAGCTGAGCCATATTACCTGCCGAACGGGCAAACTGAGCGCCGTTACCGGGATAAAGCTCAATGTTATGAACAACGGTACCTACCGGAATATCCACAAGTTTCAAAGCGTTGCCGGGTTTGATATCGGCATCTTTACCTGAAATTACCGTGTCGCCTACTTTAAGTCCTATCGGAGCAATGATGTAGCGCTTTTCGCCGTCCTGATACTCAAGAAGTGCGATGAAAGCGGTACGGTTAGGATCATATTCGATGGTCTTAACGGTAGCCGGAATGTCAAACTTGTTGCGTTTAAAATCTATAACGCGATATTTTCTGCGGTTGCCGCCGCCGCGATGGCGAACGGTTATACGACCGTAACTGTTACGGCCGGCGTTTTTCTTGATCGGCTCCAGAAGGCTTTTTTCGGGTGCTACTTTTGACAGTTCTGAGTAGTCAAGAGTGGTCATTCCGCGTCTGCCCGGAGTCGTCGGCTTATAGTGCCTTATTGCCATTTGATTTCACTCTCCTATATTTGGCTTAGCGGGATCGTTAGGCCGATCCCATACATTGCCCGGAATTAAATTCCGACTTATCTGAGACCGTCGAAGAAGTCGATTGTCTTGGATTTCGCAGTAAGGGTTACAATAGCTTTTTTCCAGCTTGCGGTGTATCCCTCATACCTTCCCATACGGCGTTGCTGACCGCGAACATTGATTGTGTTGACCTTTGCAACCTTAACGCCGAACAGTTCTTCAACTGCGCGGGCAATATCAATCTTGGTAGCGTCCTTAGCAACTTTGAAGGTATACTTTTTCTGATCGATAGCGGTCATACTTTTTTCGGTGATAACCGGAGCAATAATGATTTCCTGAGCAACTTTCATTATGCGTATACCTCCTCAATTTTTGCGACAGCGTCTTTTACGATAACAAGTTTATCGGCATTAACGATGTCGTAGGTATTTATGGTGTTGGTTTGCGCCGTTTTTACGCCTGCAATGTTGTTTGCACTGCGAACGGTGAAAGAATTGTTGTCGGCAAGAACAAGAAGAACCTTCTTTTCTGCACCGATGGCTTTAAGACATTCAGCCACAACCTTGGTCTTGTATCCGTCAACGGTAAGGTTATCAAGAACGATAAGGTCGCCGGTGATAACTTTATCCGACAATGCAGATTTAAGAGCAAGTCTTTTAACCTTTTTGTTAAGCGAATAAGAGTAATCCCTCGGCTTAGGGCCAAGAGCTATTCCGCCGTGGATCCACTGTGTGGCGCGGATAGAGCCTTGTCTTGCGTGACCGGTACCCTTCTGTCTCCAGGGTTTGCGGCCGCCGCCCGAAACTTCAGAGCGAGTTAATGTCGACTGTGTGCCCTGACGTTGATTTGCAAGGTAATTCACAACAGCCGTATGCATAACTGCCGCATTCGGCTCAATTCCGAAAACGGAATCGCTTAATGTGATTTCACCGACATTTTTGCCGGCCATATCAACAACTGCTACATTAGGCATATCCCTACACTCCTTTCTTAGGCTTTAACGCTGTCCTGAAGAACAACTATTCCGCCTTTGGGGCCGGGAACGGCGCCCTTAACAGCGATTATGTTATTTTCAGCGTCAATCTTAACAACTTCCAAATTCTGAACGGTTACACGTTCAGCGCCAAGGTGACCGGCCATCTTTTTGCCCTTCATAACTCTTGAAGGGGTGCTGCTTGCGCCGAGCGAACCGCCGTGACGCGCAACAGGACCTGTACCGTGCGACATCTTAAGACGTGAGAAATTCCATCTTTTGATAACGCCCGCATAACCTTTACCTTTGCTTGTTCCTACAGCGTCAACCTTGTCGCCCTCTGCGAATATGTCAGCCTTAATAAGATCGCCTACCTTGTAGGTTGAAATGTCATCAAGACGGAGTTCGCGAAGAACTTTTTTCGGGGCTACATCACCCTTCGCAAAGTGACCTTTCATAGGTTTGTTTACCTTTGAAGCTTTCAGATCGCCGAAACCGATCTGTATTGCTTCATAGCCGTCATTCTCGGCGGTTTTGATCTGGCTGACCATGCAGGGGCCGGCTTCAATCACGGTTACCGGAATAACGTTTCCGTTTGCGTCAAAAAATTGGGTCATACCTAATTTTTTGCCAATCAGACCTTTTTGCATTTTATTTCCTCCTTGTTGGTTATTGGTTGGCGTTCAGCCAACTTGACCTGTCCTGCGTGAATTAAAGTTTTACTTCAAATTCAACGCCGGCCGGGAGCTCAAGACTCGTCAGAGATTCAACGGTTTTGTTTGAAGGTCTGAGTATGTCGATAAGCCTTTTGTGGGTTCTTGACTCAAACTGCTCGCGGCTGTCTTTATATTTATGAACAGCGCGGAGAATGGTAACGACCTCTTTCTCTGTCGGGAGCGGAACAGGACCGGAAACCCTTGCGCCTGTACGCTTTGCCGTTTCAACGATTTTTTCTGCCGCCTGGTCAACAAGCGCATGATCGTAACCCTTGAGTCTGATTCTGATTTTTTCTTTAACTGCCATGGGTATTCGCCTCCTCTGATTAGTTGGCGGGCAACTCCGAAAGTCCAAATTGATTACAGCGTGCCGCGTGTTTCATATCGACACATTATAAAACCGGAATGACCGTTCCGTGAGAAGTTCGGCCATATCCGGGATTGGCTTGCAGAGTTTATGCTGTTCCGCGGAACGCAAGTACCGCATAATTACAGCATCAACAAGATTTGTCGCCCGGTTTAAAATCGGACATACTCCGCGGAAATTTCCCGACTCAAAGGTCGGCCACCTCCCGCATCAACGCATGACTGCACATCACGTGCCTTAATATAATAACACAACAAAAACGCAATTGCAAGTACTTTTTTCAAATTTTTTCAGTTTGTGCTCTGCAGCGAATTCC
>CAVKHV010000031.1:0-19793 GCA_963656085.1 Agathobacter sp. | reverse complement strand
AACAGCTATCGGCAACAGCGCCTTTGAAAATTGTACAAGTCTTGCGGACGTTACTGTCGGTAAGAGCGTAAAAGAGATAGGCAGTTCTGCATTTAAAAACTCTGCTATTACAAAGATAGTTATTCCCGACAGTGTGACAACTATCGGCAGCAACCTTTTTGAAGATTGTGCAAAACTTGCGGACGTTACTATCGGCAAAGGCATTAAGAGTATCAGTGATTCCGCATTTAAAAACTCCGGCATTACTAAGATTATTATTCCGAACAGTGTAACGGCCATCGGTAACAGTGCTTTTGAGGATTGTGCAGAGCTTGCGGACGTTACTGTCGGTGAGAGTGTAACAAGCATTGGCAACTCTGCTTTTAAAAACTCTGCAGTTACCGAGATAGTCATTCCCGACAGTGTAACAACTATCGGCAGCAACGCTTTTGAAAATTGCTGGTGGCTTAATGATGTTACTATCGGCAACGGCATTAAGAGCATTACCGATTCCGCGTTCAGGAATTGTTACACTCTCCCGAAAATAAATATTCCCGACAATGTAACAACTATCGGCAACAATGCCTTTGAAAATTGCTGGTGGCTTGAAGACGTCACCATAGGCAATGGCGTAACAAGCATAGGCGATTCTGCATTTAAAAGTTCCGACATTACTAAGATTATTATTCCGAACAGTGTAACAGCCATCGGTAACAGTGCTTTTGAGGATTGTACAAAGCTTGCAGCCGTAACCATATCGGACAGCGTTACAACTGTCGGTAAAAATGCATTTAAAAACTCGCCCGCAAAAGAACTTATAATAGCAGACGGTTCTAAGAATATTACATCCGCAATGGTAATCTGCAAAGACACACTTGAAAAACTGACAATCCCCGACAGTGTTACAAGCGTAGCCAAAGACGCGTTTGCAGACTGCAAAATAACCGAACTCACCGTAGCGGACGGTTCTAAAACCGTAACGCCGACCATCATTGTTTGCAAAGACACACTTACAAAAGTGACAATTCCCGACAGCGTTACAAGCATAGCCGACGAAGCCTTTGCAAACTGCAAAAAGCTTAACAATGTGGCTATCGGAAACGGCGTAACAAGCATTGGTAATTCCGCTTTTTATTACTGCACAAGCCTTGAGCAACTGTCACTGCCCGATAATATAACAAGTATTGGTGATTACACTTTCTATTATTGTTCCGCACTTAAAGGCATATCCCTGCCGGACAATGTAACAAGCATAGGCAAATATGCGTTCTACGGCTGCACCGGGCTCACAAAGATGAAAATACCGGGCAATGTGACCGCAATAAAGGATTACGCATTTGCGAACTGCACGGGATTCAAAAATATGGTTATATCGGACGGTGTTACCGAAATCGGTGATTCCGCATTCTACGGGTGTGCAAATCTTAAAAATATAGCCATACCCGACAGCGTAAAAACCATAGAGAAACGCGCGTTTGCAGGCTGTTATGACCTAACCGTTACCGCACCGAAAAACAGTGTGGCACACGTATTTGCAATTCAAAACAATATTGCGTTTACAGCAACCTGTGAGCACGAATATTCGGGCGACTGCGATACCGACTGCAATATTTGCGGCGAAACAAGAAAAGCGCCGACAGCACATAATTTCGGTGACGACGGCGTTTGCACGGTATGCGGTTCAAAAGTTATACTCGGCGACGTAAACGGCGACGGCGCTGTTACCGCAGCCGACGCTATCCCGGTACTCAGGCACGACGTCGAAACAGAAATGCTGACCGGTTGGCAGCTTGCGGCAGCCGATATAAACGGCGACGGCAAAGTTACCACAAAAGATGCAATAGCAATTCTTAAAATCGACGCGGAAATTTAACCCGAAATCATATTATAACTAATCGGCGGCAGCCTTTAAGGCTGCCGCCGATTCAGTATGTCGATAAACCTAAAATTTCTTTTGCGGCGGTAACGCCGCAAAAGAAGCAATGCTGCAAAAGCAAAGCATAGACAAAGCAATCAGGGTACAACGGTTCCTAAAACGGGGTATTTTCCCGTTTTGTTTGTCTCATCACTTGAAATACGGAAGTATTCCTGCGTTCTTCGGCTTCCAAACCGGAAAAATCTTCTCGTTTTAGGTCGAAGATTTTCGGCAAGCGGCGTGCTTTAGCGGCGCGGCGACCCGACCGAGGAATACTGTCGTATTGTGAGCGGAGGGCAACAAAGCCGCTTAGTACGCCGTTTAGCCGAAAAAACCTTTGTACCCTGATTGTTTTGTCTACGCGAATATCACACGGCGCAAATGACCTTGGCGCGTGCAATTGCTCGCCTGCGCGTTAAAAACAGCAGCGAACAGTAAAGACTCATCCTCCCCTAATATCTCGAACATGAAAACAGGCTGTTGCAAAAGCAACAGCCTGTTTACACTAATCGCAGCCTAACACTTAGATTTCGGCAAAATATTTAATGGTTCTTACCATCTGGCTGGTATAAGAGTTTTCATTATCATACCATGAAACTACCTGAACCTGATAGGTGTCATCATCAATCTTAGTAACCATTGTCTGGGTAGCGTCAAAGAGTGAACCGTAAGAGATACCGATTATATCGGAAGATACGAGCGGCTCTTCGGTGTAACCGAACGATGCGCTTGAAGCAGCCTTCATTGCAGCGTTGATACCGTCAACAGTTACGTCTTTACCCTTAACCACAGCAACGAGGATTGTTGTAGAACCGGTCGGAACCGGGACACGCTGAGCAGAACCGATAAGTTTGCCGTTAAGTTCCGGAATTACAAGACCGATAGCTTTAGCGGCGCCGGTTGAGTTAGGAACGATGTTAACAGCGGCAGCGCGTGCGCGGCGAAGGTCGCCTTTTCTGTGCGGACCGTCAAGAACCATCTGGTCGCCTGTGAAAGCGTGAACAGTAGTCATAATACCGCTCTGGATAGGTGCATATTTGTTAAGAGTATCAGCCATAGGTGCAAGGCAGTTTGTTGTGCAGCTTGCAGCCGAGATGATTTTATCGTCAGCCGACAAAGTTTTCTCGTTTACGCTGTAAACGATAGTTTTAAGGTCTGAACCTGCCGGTGCGGAAATAACAACCTTTTTAGCACCTGCGTCGATATGAGCCTGCGCTTTTTCTTTTGATGTATAGAAACCTGTGCATTCAAGAACTACGTCTACACCGATCTCGCCCCACGGAAGATCCGCAGCGTTTTTCTCGGCATAGATTTTGATGGTCTTTCCGTCAACCGTGATGCTGTCCTCGCCCGCGACTACGGTATCGGCAAGAGCATATCTGCCCTGAGCCGAGTCATACTTAAGAAGATGAGCGAGCATTTTGGGGCTTGTAAGATCGTTGATAGCAACAACCTCGTAACCCTCAGCGCCGAACATCTGGCGGAAAGCAAGACGACCGATGCGGCCGAAACCATTAATAGCAACTTTAACCATTGTAAAATTACCTCCTTTTATTTTTCTATACTATTGTAACCACTTTTAACCGAGTTTTCAAGTAGTTTGTTTAATTTTTAACACAAAACTTTAATTTTTTTTGAAATATCCGCAGAAAAATAAATTTTTTGTTATTTTGAAAATTCGGGTCACAATATTTTTGAGGTGTATTATGGACAGTTTTACAGATAACGAATTGTATTTCGCAAAGCGCCGCGAAGAAATATTTGAAGAATTTTTAAAGCACGGACTGACACAAACGCTTTTATGCGAACTTCGCAGCCTTGCTATAGAAAGCGTTAAAAATTCGCAGCCGTTTTTGGAGGCAATTAATATAAGGGAGATACTCGCAGCCGTTTTCGGTGCCGGAATGTTCCTTTGCAGTTGCGCCGGAAGGCGGTTAAACGCAAGTATTTACGGGAATGCGGACGCTCTTTGCGATTACAGAGCGTTTGAATGTTTGGTTTTTTCGATTATAAGTCAATGCGAGCCCGAACACGCCGATATTTGCGCCGACATAAAAAAAGACAGGGTACGAATATCGGTAAATCGCCCGATCCGACCTGACAAAAATCTGCTTCGGCGGTCAGGCGCAGGAATATTCACAAGCGACTCAAAAAGCGAGATAATTATACGATACAGGTCTGCCGAACGGCAGACCTGCTCTAAAACCGATGACATAGGATATCTTTGCGATCCGTTGTCATACGCTTATATTTACCTTTGTGACATCTGCATAAATCCCTTAATCGGTGTAAAGCCGTAAAACGGATTCAGCAACTTTAATACCGTCCACAGCGGCGGATGTTATTCCGCCCGCATATCCGGCACCCTCTCCGCACGGGAATAAGCCCCTTAAATTTGACTCAAAATTTTTGTCACGCAGAATACGCACAGGGGAAGACGAGCGGGTCTCCGGCGCGGTCAACACTGCGCCGCCGTCCGCAAATCCCTTTAATTTTTTATCAAGGCGCACTATCCCTTCGCGCATAGCCCCGCAAACAAATGGCGGCAGCACATCGCCGATATTACCGTAAACAGGCTTTGGTAAAACGGTCGGTTCAACATCGGAATAATCGTCGGAAGGCTCATTTTTCAAAAAATCGCCCACCGTTTGGCAAACAGCCGAATAACTGCCGGATATATTAAAGGCAGCCCTCTCGATTTTTTCCTGAAAGCGGACTCCCGCTAACGGGTCGTCGCTTCCGAAATCCTCAGTCCCCACGCCTACAAGCAGGGCGCTGTTGGCATTGTCACCGCCGCGCGCACGGTAGCTCATACCGTTGGTTACAACACCGCCCTCCTCGCTTGCGCCGTTAACTACATAGCCGCCGGGGCACATACAGAAAGTATATACTCCCCTACCGTTTTCAAGGTGAACGCTCAGTTTGTAATCGGCAGGCGGAAGTTCGTGGGGACGGGTTTTTGTCCCGTATTTGGCAAGGTCGATGCTTTTTTGACGATGTTCTATACGCGCGCCGACCGAAAAAGGCTTTTGTTCCATATTTACGCCGTTTTTGAGCAGCATTTTATAGGTTGCACGCGCCGAATGACCGATAGCCAAAATCAGTTCGCTGCATTCAAGACCGTATTCGTTTTTATTTTGATGATCTTCCACCGTCAGGCGCACGCCGCCGTCACATCCCGTAATATCGGTAACGCGGCTGCAAAATCTTACTTCGCCGCCAAGCCCGATTATCTCACGGCGCATATTTTTTACCACATTAACAAGCACATCAGTACCTATGTGCGGCTTTGCCTCAAAAAGGATATCGGGATCTGCGCCGAAACGCACGAAAGTTTCAAGCACAAAGCGTATCCGTTCATCATTTATTCCGGTATTAAGTTTACCGTCGGAAAATGTTCCTGCGCCGCCCTCCCCGAACTGAATATTCGAAAGGGTATCAAGCGCGCCTCCCGAACGGAATTTTTCTATGTCGGCAAGGCGTGAATCGGCGTCCCTCCCCTGTTCCAGTACAATGGGCGAGAGCCCCGCGCTTGCAAACACCAAAGCGGCAAACATACCGGCAGGGCCGAAACCGACTATAACAGGTCTTTCTTTCGGCAGTCTGTCGGCTCTTTTTAGGGCGTAACGCACGGGAGAAAAAACGGCGGGCGAATATTTTTTCCCGTTTTTTAAAATCTGTTTTTCATTGCCGGACACAAGCACCGAACAGCAATATTTTATATCGGGTTTACGGCGCGCGTCTACGGATCGGCGATAGAGTTTTGCCGATGTTACTTTGGTTTTAAGCATCACCGACAATACGCTGTCAAGCGCCGAAAAATCGGTGCCGAGCGGCAGCATAACATTTTTAAGTATAAGCATTATCGGTTATCCTCTCCACTTATCAAAGCGGCGGTAACTGCGGCTGCGGACGCCCAGCAAAACGACAAATTAAATCCTCCGCAATCCCCGTCAACATCCAAAACCTCGCCGACGGCGTAAAGTCCGGGTGCTTTTTTGGACATAAGGGTATCGGGAAAAAACTGCGCCACATCGGCGCCGCCTGCCGTTACCTGCGCATTTTTAAGCCCCGTAGTTCCCGCAGCGGTGAAATCAAGAGATTTGGTAAACCGTGCCATTGCGGCTGTTTCATTGCGGGTTAACTCGCCGCATCTCTTTTTACCGCCGACCCCTGCGGCGCGGACAATATACTGACCCAGACGTTTATTAAGCAATCCGGTGAAAAATTCGGTCGCCGGGCGCAAACATATCATATCTTTTCTTTGCCGGAATTCCGAAACAAGGGCGTCATATTCAACATTCGGCATAAAATCAAGCGAAATTTTCACTTCGCCGTATTGCGAAACCGTGCGCGATAACTGAAGTATCGGCGGACCCGAAAGACCGTAATCGCAAAACAGTATCTCCCCCGTTTCGCTGCGGAGAACACGGTCGTCCAACATAGCTTTGGCACAGCCGAACGACTTAATTCCTTTAAGGCTTTTTGCGCCGCCCAATGTTGTTATTTGCGTTATTGCGGGCTTTGGCTCTGTTATTTTATGACCGAGTGATTTAAGCAGTGTGTAACCCGAACCGTCGCCGAGATTACCGCCTGCGGAACCGCCCGTTGCCACAACAACATTTTCGGCGTGCAGTTTTTTCCTGTCAACCGACAGTAAGAATCCGTCGGGTAAGCGTTTTATCGCTTCTATTCTGCCGTTTACTGTATTAACGCCGTGTTCCTCTGCGCTGAAACGCAAACAGTCAACCACGCTTGACGCCTGGTAAGACGACGGATAAGCCCTGCCGTCTTTTTCAAATACTATATCCACGCCGATTTTTTTGAAGAACTCCGCCTGCTTGTCCGGCGGGAATTTCCCGATTAGATTTTCGGCAAATTGTGGATCGGCGCCGTGATATCGGCGGGCTGAAAAATCCCTGTTGGTTATGTTGCACTGACCGTTGCCGGTAACAAGAAGTTTTTTAAGTATTCTGTCGCGAGCCTCAAAAACCGTAACATCAATTTTCGGGTCGGCAAATTTAAGCATAACCGCCAAAGCGATACCCGACGCGCCGCCGCCGATAATACTGACATTTTTCAAAAAAATCACCCTATTCGGGCAGCACATAACTTGTGTCTACCGTTATTACACATACATAATTCTCATCGATCTGCTTTGCAAGTTCGCCTATATCTTTAACAAGCTGTTCCTTATCAAGGCTGTAACCGTAAGGTTCCAAAACATCAAACACCAGATTTGTGCGGTTTTTGCCGCTTACCATTCTGAAATCGTGTATGCTCAGCCTGCTGTCATACTCTTTAATCTTCTTTTCCAGCGTGTTTTTTACGCGCCCCACCTTTTCGTCATCCGTGTCGACAGGGTCCATATGTATAACCGTTTCCATCCCGAAACGCTCGTCAATTAATTTTTCGCAAAGGTCGATCTGCTCGTGGCATTTTACAATATCAACATGCGAGGGTACCTCAACATGCACCGACGCAAAGGATCTGCCCGGCCCGTAATTATGGACGATAAGGTCGTGAATACCCAAAAATCCGTCAAACGACATTACCGTGTTTTTTATTTCCTCAACCGTTTCTTTATCGGGCGGCATACCCATAAGCGGATCGATGGTTTCTTTAAACGATTTTACACCGGAGTACAGTATAAACGCAGATACCGCGATACCCGCGTATGCATCAATGTTAACGCCCCAAACCTGCGAAACTGCCGTTGCCGCCAATACGGCTGCGGTTGCCGCGCAGTCCGACAGTGAATCGAGCGAAACGGCGCAAAGCGCCGCGGAATCTATCTTCTTACCGAGTTTTTTATTGACATATGCCATCCATAACTTAACTGCCACGGAAAACAAAAGCACCGCATACGTAATTGCGGAAGCGGTTATTTTTTCGGGAGAAAACAACTTTTCCGCCGAAGTTTTTAAAAGTTCAAACCCGACTATGGTTATAAGCCCCGAAACGGCTGCGGCGGACATATATTCCATTCTGCCGTGACCGAACGGGTGACCCCTGTCGGCAGGTTTACCTGCAATTTTAAAACCGAGTATTGTAATAAGTGAGGATCCCATATCGGTAAGGTTATTGAATGCGTCGGCAAGTATGGAAACGGAATTTGACAATATGCCTACCGACAGTTTTGCAAGGAACAAAACCGCATTGCAGATTATGCCGAAAATACCGCCGCGCCTGCCGACGTTTTCGCGAATTTTCGGGTCATTGTGGTCTGTGCCCGGTTTTATGAACAACGCCCAAAAATGCTTGCTCATATTTTGCTTCCCTTTGTTCCTTTTGTGCCGAAGGAGGTTTTATCAAGAATATTTGTATTTATAGTAAACATAAGGTCGGCGCGTTTCCTGTCGCGCTTAAAGGCGAGTGAAATAAGCCTGTCAATAAGTTCGGGATATTTCACTCCGCCCGCTTCCCACAAATAGAAAGAGAGCGAACCGGGGATAGTGTTAGCCTCGTTTACATAGACCTTACAGTTATCGGCAGTGTCAAGTAAAAAATCTATTCTGCACACGCCCGACGCACCGATCGCCAGGAATGTCTTTTTTGCAATATCCTGTATTTCGGCGGTTTTTTCGGCAGAGAGCCGTGCGGGCAGTTCGCGCCCGAGTGACGCCATACCCTTGCTGCCGCCTGTTTTGCCCGATTTTGAGCCGCCCGACATATACTTATCGCTGTACGATAAAATTTTGCCCGACATAATCGGTTCTTCAAGAACCGACGCCTCCGCCCCGTCACAGTCGCCGAGGACGGAACAGTTTATCTCACGCAGTGAAGTAACCGCTTTTTCAACCAGAATTTCGCCTGCAAATGAAACCGCAAGGTCAATTGCGTCGGTAAGTTCGGCGGTGTTTTCCGCTTTGGTTATACCTACGCTTGAACCGAGGTTGACAGGCTTTACAATAACCGGATAACCAATTTTATTTTCAATATCGGAAATTACTCTTTCCTTTTCGTTAGCCCATTTTTTGATACCGAACAACACGCAGGGCAAAACCGGCAATCCCGCGGCAGCAAGGACTGTTTTAAATTTCGCTTTATCCATACCCAAAGCCGCCGAAAGGACATCGCAGCCGACATACGGTATACGCAGCGTTTCGCAAAATCCTGCAATACTGCCGTCCTCACAGTTTGTTCCGTGCACAATCGGGAACGCAACATTTATTTCTTTGGGTGCGTTCTTTTTAAAGATTTTATTATCGAGGTATTTAACAAACACCTTACCGCCCTCGTTTACAAGTGCGATCGGGTGGGCGGTCTTCTTCAATTCGTCAATATTTTTGTATGTACTGATATCAAGGAAATTTTCGCCGGTGTACATTTCGCCTTCCTTGGTTACATACACGGGAACGATATCGTATTTTTCCTTATTCATACTGTGCATTGCCTGCACGGCGGAAATGATGGAAACCTCGTGTTCAACACTGGAACAGCCGTAAATAACGGCAACCGCAATCTTCATAATATCATAATCTCCTTAATAAGTTTATTTAAGATAATTGTCGGGAAGGTCGTTTTCAAACATTACAACGGTCCGATCGTTGCACATCGGCGCAAACAAATCGTACGCCGCCTTAAAACTTTCAACAATATGCAGATTATTTTCGTCAAAGCCCTGCCCGCGTATACCGTCCGCTATCGGGACGGAACGCTTTTTACCTACAAGGATTATCACATCCGCATTGCGTGCGGCTTCCGCGCCGAAATTTTTATTACATTCATATTCTTTTTCGCCGAGTTCCACAAGTCCGGGAGTAACCAATATTCGGCGCATGCCCACGAAACTGCCGAGGACTTTCGCAGCCGCAAGACAGCCCGACGGATTTGAATTGTAAGCGTCATCTATCAAAACGCTGCCGGCGATATACGGCTTCATCTCAAGCCTGTGGGGCGGCGCTTTCAGATTACGCACCGCAGTAACTATATCCGCGGTTTCAACACCCAGCGTGCTTGCCACGGCAACCGCCCCTGTTATATTAACCGCATTATGCTCCCCAAGCAGGGGCGACGAAAGTTCGGTAATTTCGCCGTTATGGGATATACTGAATTTAAGCCCCGAACGGTCATACCTTATGTCAAACGCCCTGAAGTCGGCGCCTTCATTACAGCCGTACGAAATATGTTTATATTCATCAGCCTTTGCGTGGATGTACTCATTATCGGTATTTAAAAACATAATTCCGTTTTTTTCCTTAACACTGTCTGCCAGTTCAAACTTTGTATCTGTTATATTTTCAATACTTCCGAATGTGTCAAGGTGCTGGTAACCTATGCTTGTTATTATACCCATATCGGGGTTTGTAATATCACAGAGTTCCTTTATATCCCCGACCTTTTTAGCGCCCATTTCGGCACAGAACACTTCGTGCTGCGGCTTTAAATTCTCGCGCACGGTCCTTACTATGCCCATAGGTGTATTGAAATTTTCCGGAGTTATCAGGACGTTATATTTTTCGTTAAGAAGTCTGCCTAAAATATATTTTACGCCGGTTTTGCCGTAACTGCCCGTTATACCTATAACGCGCATATTCGGCATTGCGTGCAGCATATTCTCCGCATCCCTGACATAATGCCGCGAAACGGCGATTTCAGCAGGTTTCATAACAAACAGCACCGCAAAGCACATAAGCGGAGTTATATTAAAAAACAGCAAGGATACGGCGGCAATATAATCCGAAACAAGCGGCAGAACGGTCAGCAGAGCCGATAAAACGACGGCGCACGCCGCCATACGTTTTACCCTTGCCGTGTACACGAGTTTTTTTACCGCCTTTTTACGGTCGCTTAAACTCAGCGGTATTCTTACAAGCGAAACCGCTGCAATAACCGCTGCGGCAACAACGGAGGGCTTTATTAAAATAAAAAATATTTCCGCCGCCGTAAGAACAAGCGCCGAAAAGCTGCGAAGCGAAAAAGCGCCTTTCAGCCACACTGCATATCTTTTTGCAAAATATGAATTAAGCTGCAGCATCTGCAACTGCCTTTGAAGCGAAAACATTCCGCCCAAAGCCGCAATAAACAAAGGAATTAAAAACTTTATGTCCATAAGTTACCCCTTAAATCAACTGTATAAGTTAGGCGGTCAACCCAAAAAACTCTTAAAAATCGCCTGTGCCTCGTAAGGTTTTTGGATAAATGAAAAGTGCCCCGTACCTTTAAGTACGCAAAGTCCGCAGTCGGGTATCCGTTTTTCAAGCTCGTGTGCCATATAAAGCGGTGTGTCGGTATCCAGATCGCCCCAGATAAGCAGCGTAGGGCAGGAAATGTTACTCACAATATCACGCATATCGGTATTTATAAGATTAACCATAGTCTGCCTTAACACGGGGGAGGCGTTGTTATAATCGGCGGAGCCGAAGTGTTCTCTTGCTTTATCCAATGCGTTTGCCGTGTAATTTTTAAGTATCGGCAATGTAAGGACGCGTTTTACCGTCTTAAATGTCGCAATGCGCGCCTTACGCTTAAAACTCGGTTTGGATTTTATCCCCGCGGCGTCTACAAACACGATTTTAGGCGGATTAAGCATTTTGTCACCGCAGAGTTTCATTATCACGCGTCCGCCGTTTGAATGACCGACCAGCACGGGATTTTTAAGTCCCACCGCATTTATAAATTTAACCACAAGGTCGGCATAATCATCCACCGTCCAGGGCGTGTGCATAATATCGCTGCCGCCGCAACCGGGAAAATCAAGCGCAACCGTGCGGCAAAAAGGTTTTAGCGTATTTATTATACCGCGCCACGGCTCAACCGATGAACCCCAGCCATGCAGAAACAAGACCTCTGTTCCCGCACCCTCGTCTATGTAATGTATATTAAGGCCGTCTATATTTATATTTATGTTGACCACCCCATTGTACCCTGATTGTTTTGTCTGTTACAGTATATTATAACAAATCCCTCTGTAAAATAAAAGAATAAAACGGTATTTTTTTAAATTTTTTATAAGCGCCGCCGTCGCCCCGTTTACCTGCCGCCGTTTTTCGGCTTTGCGTCAAAAATATCGGGCAGGACTCTGTACGGGGTTTCGCCGGGTATAAACTGCATTTCGGTTTGAGCGTTTATAAAAATATATCTTTTTATATACAGGTAATCAAAATCTTCGCACAAACGGTATATCAGAACGTCGGTCGGTCTTGCCACTCTTCATCACCTTGCCAAAAATAAATTTGCCGTTTCGACAATTTTATTTTTCTCTGCGGTAATGTTAATATGACAGTAAAATACTACATAAAACAAAACCATCGGCTTACCGATGGCTTTACAATTTCAAATTTTAATATTTATAATTCTTTTTGATAATAAAAAACATCCAGTTTGCGACCGAATTTAACCCCGACCGAATTTAAAGTTCCGCACTTTTTAAAACCGTGGTTTTCGTGAAACTTGACGCTTGCAAGATTTTCGCCCGTAACCAGTGAAATCAGCGATTTTATACCCTGTGCCGCCGCTCTTTTTTCAATTTCCGCCAGCAGGCTGCCGCCTATTCCGATATGGCGCAAGTTTTTATCGGTATATATCGAAAGGTCGGCGGTGTAGCGGTAAGCCGAGCGCTCATTAAATTCGCACACATAGGCGTAACCGATAATCCTGCCGCCGTCCTCGGCTACCACAAACGGGTACTTTGCGCTTATACGCTCTGCCCGCTTGCCGAAATCGGCAACGCTTACCGGTTCTTCTTCAAAAGTTGCGGTTGAAGTTAAAATGTAATAGTTGTATATTTCCGTAACGTCGCCGATATCGCCGCTTTTAATATCCCTTATAATCATTGCAAACATTCCCCGAAAAACTAACTGCCGCGCGGCAGCAAAACCCGACGCGCGGCAAAATTTCAAAATTAATCGGTAAACTCAACGTCGCAGATATGAACATTTACTTCGGCAACTGCGTTACCGGTCATATCCTGCACCTTATTTTTAACATTTTCCTGTACCGCTTCGGCAACGGTTTTCGGGTTTGCGTCCTGCTTGACCGAAACAAAAACGTCAATGACGACAGCGCCTGTATCGAGGTTTATGACAACGCTTGACATAGGTTTGCCTTTTCTAATAAATCTTTTTACATCTATCGTCCCGTCGGAAGATAATGAAGCAACACCCTCCACTTCCAAAGCGGCAATAGCAACAATTTTTTCAACAGCGTCCTTGTTTATAGAAATACCGTAAGTACCTTTATTAAGCATATAACTTCCCAACTTTCATAATAATGTCTTGCGCCTTCGGTTGATTATATTATAACACAAAACTTTATTTTGACAACTACTTTACGGCTATAATTTTAATTTTTTCTAATTTTTCTCCGGTCTGTGAAACTATTACGTCCTGAATTTGCAGTGTTTGGGTCTGACTGAGTTTTTCGGATTTTACAACTACGGTTATCCCTTCATCGCCGATGACCGCAACCGATTCGGAGAAACCTTTAGCCTTTAAAAGCGTTTCGATTGCCGACTCATTCTCCTGCCTTTTTGCAATTAAAGCCAGCCTTTCAACAGCCGCCTTTTTCTCGTCATCGCTGAGTTTTGCCGATTTCACCGTGCTTTCAAGCATATCGACCGTATCGTTTCTGGTGTTTTCCCTTTCGGATCTTGACTGAGCGAAATAATCGGTTTTTGCGGCGGTTTCAACATAATTTTCTTGCTCATCCGCATCTTTCCCCACATACTGCGCTTCCCCTATTACAGAGGTGGTTTCGGTCGTTTTAAAGCCTGATGTATCGGACGCATACTTCATATTAAGCCACACCGCAAGTCCCAAAGCAACCGCCATTGTAGAAATAAGAATCTGTTTTTTGCCGAATACTTTGCCTGTTTTTTTGCTTTTCATTTTTCTTTCCGCCTTTCACTTATGAAAATTATTTACTGTTTTGTATTTTGCCGATGACGCATACTCTTTTATCGCTTATATCAAGCGCAGTGCAGACCGCGTCGCTTACGGCAGCCTTTATTGTTTCATCGTTGCCGCCGACGCAGCTTATTACAACGCCCTTGACCTCGGGCATTATTTCGGTAACCACCAAAGGCGTTTCGGTGCCGTCCTCCGCTGTTACGATGATAAGGCTCTCCTCCGCCTTGTCGTTCTGCTCGGTCTTTAATTCGGACGTACCGTTTTTATTCTCAACCGTGCCGCTGTCCGACTTTGTTTGCCGCGCATAAACATACTCTATCCCGTTCTGCAGCGTAACCATTACCTGCGGATCTTTATCCGCGCTTATTTTTGTAACAACGTCTTTCAACCTTTTTTCGATTTCCGCAACATAGTCCTGTGTAGTGGTTTCCGATTTTACCTCCTGCTTATCCGTCTTTTTCGCGCTGCCGAGCAAGCCGGGCAACAATGCGACAGCAACGCCCAAAGCACAGATCGGCAACAACACTTTAGCCGGATTTTTAAGCAGAGATTTTTTAATTTCCTCAAAGGATTTAAAAGACATTTTTATCATCCCTTACAGTGAATTTAAGTCCCGTTTCGGTTTCCGCAATTTTTTCGGCTTCCGGCGCGGTAATGCTGCCGCCGCTTAATACAAGCTCAGCTTTATTAATAACTATGCGTCCCTCGCCGTCAATATCCATATTAAGCGTGATTTCTTTAACGGACGCCCCGTGATTTTTCAATATCTCCGCAAGTCGGTTTTTTATTTTCGCCTCGGCGATACGCAATTCCATATTTTCGCAGTATTCCGAAAAATCGGTGTCAACCTTTCCGCTTTCCGTGTCGGGAACTTTAAACGCACTTTTGCCCGATTTATAACCGGATAAAAGCAAAACCGATATAACTATAAGTCCGAAAACCGTTTTCATAAGTTTTTTATATCCGCCGTCGTTCACAAGCATAAGATAAACGCCGAAGCATACCGAACAAACGCAAAGAGTAATTATAACGCCTTTAAATCCGCTCATACCGCAGCACCTATCCTAACGCCGATAAAAACAGCAAAAACAAAAGCAACCAGAACGTTTAAAATTATGGCTATCGCAAGCCCGACCGACATATCCACGCTCTCTGCAAATTCCGAAAGGCGGTCGTTCGACAGCATTGAAGCGACCGCCGAAAGCGACAGCAGCGCGGCACGCCACAAAAACAGTTTAATGACCGACGGCAGAAAAATCGCCGCCACCGCCAATGCGGCATAACCTCCGATACCGGCACCGAGTGAATTGACGCACCCTTTAACCGCCGTCATCGCCTCGCTTAAAGCCGAACCTACGACAGGTACGGACGAGCCGACAATGAACTTTGCCGTTTTCATTGATACGGTATCGGCAGCAGCCTGCGACGAGGACTGAATGCCCAAAATAAACACGAAAACCGTAGACAAAAGCGTTAAAGTCCAGCCGGCAATTCTTTTGATAAGCGCCGCGGCCTTTTTAATGCCCATTTCACCGCCGGCTGCAGAGCAGACCGTAAGGGCAAGATGCGAAGTAACAAGCGGCGTAAAAACCGTTCCGCACAACCCCGCAACCGCCTCCAACGCAAATAAAAATGTTCCCGAAAAACCCGCCGCCGCCAAGCTTTTGCCCGAAGCCGTCAAAACGGCGGCAAACACCGGCACAAACACCGTTAAAAATTTCGCGGCGGTTTCTATTACCGAAACAACGCCGACAAGCGTTTCGGATACGGGTATCGCAATACATAGTGCAGCCGCAAGCGCAACCGTCAATGACAGACTGCCCGAAAGTGCGGTTTCATTACCGCTTGAAATCCCGGTTATTACCGACGAAGCGAGTATGATACCCAAGCAGGATATAACCGAAAGCACTACCGTTTTAGCATTGACGCTCACAAGCGATATGAGGCTTTCAAAAAAACTTTTTGGCGACAGTTGCGATTGCAGGTCTATTTGATTATCAGCGCCTATATCGTTCAAAAATCGGCGGCTTTCTTTCGGCAGCGCGTCATATATTTTATCGGCTCCGCTTGCATAATACTGTTCCTTCATAATATTATCGTCCGTTTCGTCAGCCGCGGCATAAAACGGCAGACACATACTAAGGCAAGCGCAAAACAGAATCACAGTTATTATTTTAGAAACCGAACGTGTCATTTCATCAGCCTCATTGCTATTTCAAGTATTCCTTTTACAAGCGGCAGGGATAGAACAACTATCATCACCTTGCCCGCAAGTTCAATTTTTTTAGACAATGCCGTCTGTCCGAAATCGTGGCAAACATCCGCCGCCAACTGGGATATATAACAGATTCCCAGCGCCTTTAAAGCAACGGCAAAATACTTTGTGTTAACGCCCGACGACTCTAAAATACCGTTTATCTCCGAGAAGATTTGCGCCGCGTTTCCCAGTATAACAATAAGTAAGACCGTTCCTGCGGCAACGCTTAAAAGCATTGCAAGTTCGGCGTTTTTCGGTTTTATAATAAGCACTGCCGCCGCCGTCAGAACGGCGGCACCTATGATGCCGAACATACCGATTACAAACCGAAAACCGATTTAACGGTTGAAAACAGGCTGCCTATCTGCGTTATTACCATAATAAGCACGACCACAAGCCCGGCCAGCGTTGTAAGCATTGCCTGTTCCTCCCTGCCCGAACGCTGCAGCACCTGGTTAAGCACCGCAACGATTATCCCGATACCCGCAACCTTAAATATAAAATCTACATCCATTACATTCACCTTCTATATAAGCAGTATAAATACAGCCGCCGACATATATCCCCCCACCGCAAGACAGACCTTTCTTTCCGAATTATATTTTTCCTCCGCCTTTATGTACAGTTGCCCGAAACGCTCGCCGTACATTTTGCAATGCCTTATTTGCCCGTCGGTATCGCTCTTGCCGAGTCCGGCAATAAAATCCGTAATCAAACCGACCTGTTCGGGGTCGCCTATATGGCGCGATATGACGGATGAAATGCCTTTTAAATCAAAACCGTCGCCGCAAACATCGCACAGATCGGCAAAAAAGCCGACTGCGGCGCCGTCCTTGTCCTGCGCCAAATTTTTAAACACCGAAAAAAGTTCCGTGTTTTTGTATCTGATTTCATCGGCTGTTTTTTCACAGACGGCGCACATAGCCGAAAGCAGAAGCTTGTTGCTGCGTTTTTGCTGCAATTTAAGCCACGCCGCCGCAAATATCGCGATTGCCGCTACTGCCGCACCGCATAATTTAAACACATTTACGCCCCCCTAAACATACCGGAATAATTCCCGCTTGTCCTATACCGTTTAAAAACAGTATCTGTGACACCGCGCCCGATGACAGCAGTTTTGCCGTTATCTCTTTGCTGTACAGTTCTTCCGCCGAATGGGTATGTACCGTGCAAACAAACGCAGTGCCGCAAAAAAACCCTTCGGCTATGCGCTCGCTTTCCTTAACCGCCGACAATTCGTCAAAAAACACAATTTCGGGATTAAGCGTGCGTACCGCTATATCTATCCCGTCGGTTTTGGTGTATCCCGTTAAAACGTCGCAATTAGGGCCTAAATCATAACTGCTCACCCCGTTGTGACAGGCGGCTATTTCATGCCTTGAATCTATAACCGCGACCCTCTTGCCGCTTACCGAAGCAGCCCTTGCAATATCCCTTAAAACGGTGGTTTTGCCGCTTCCGGGCGCACCCGCTATCAGCAGCCCGTCCCCGACAAACGGTAGATATCTTTCACCTATTCCTAAAACCTCGTGTGCAATTCGTATATTTAGGGAAGAAATATCAGCCACACTTGATATCTCCCCTCCGCCGTATACCGCGCGGCCGCAAACACCTACCCTGTGACCGCCCCGCACCGAAACGTACCCGTGGTTTATCTCATCCTTATGCGCATAGACGGAATATCCGCAAAGTCGCTCATACGCTGCCTGTACATCTTCGGCGGTCGTGACCGCGGCACCGGCACCCATAAACCGTGATACTTTGCCTCCCCCGAAAAGAAAGTTACACCCGCGGGAATTTATAAGCGAAACAGGAAGTCCGGCACGCAGCCTGATTTCAAATATTCCGTCTTTATCCTTATCCGGTATTGCAAGCAGTTTTTCCCTTAAAGAGGGTTGCAGAAGCCGCACCGCCTCGTTAAATCTTTCGGCATTTTTCATCGGTCTTGTCCCCCCTTTTAATAAAATGATATGCCCTTGTCCCTGCCCGTATGAAAGATTTTTAAACGCAGCACGGAAACATTCAATATTTGCAGCCGCGGCACGCCTGTCCGGCCGCAATTTGCGGCATAGATTATTCGAGGAGCAAAAAATATGAATTTTCACACTGAATTTCATATTTAACTCCACTGTGGAATTTACTTTGGGAATTCACTTGGACAAAGAAATTTATAAATTATTTAAAAAAGGGGTTGCATTTTAAATTAAAGTGTTGTATAATGTTTAGGCATTCAAAAAATGTTTCATATCGCGGGATGGAGCAGTCCGGTAGCTCGTCGGGCTCATAACCCGAAGGTCGTCGGTTCAAATCCGGCTCCCGCAACCAACGATAAACCGCTTAACAAAGCCATTTGTGCTAAGTTAAGCGGTTTTCTTTATGCTCTGAAACAGGCAAATAATTCAACTATAATTCAACTCTATTTTAAAATTATGCTTTTTTAAGAAATATTTCCGAAAGTATATCGGCGTTCTTTTTGTCTGCTTCTTCCACTATATGAGCGTATATGTTCGCCGTTGTGCTGACTTGTGCGTGACCTAAACGCTTTGAAATAGAAACGCTGTCAACACCGTTGAAGTATAGCATACTTGCCATAGTATGCCGGAAAGCGTGAGCGTTTATATGCGGCAGACCGTAACGCTTTGAAAACTTTTGCAAATAATTCGGTACGCTGTCGGGGTGCAGCGGCTCACCGTCATATCGGGCAAAAACAAAGTTTTTCGTTTTAAATAGTATGCCTTGCTTCATATATTCCCTGTTTTGTTCTTGCCTGTATTCCTTTAATAGTTCTATTGTTTCGACAGGAACGGAAATATACCGCTTTGCTTTTTACTGTGACGAGTGGCTCAGACTTCGGAAAAACAAGATTCGGGAATCAACCTACAAAAGTATGATACGGTGCTCAGCAAACACATCAAGCAGAAGTTGGGCGGTTGCTTTCCTATGGGTATCACTACGGGAGTCGTGGACGATTTTACACGGGAGCTTTTATTTGAGGAGGAACTTGCCGTAAAAACGGTCCACGATATTTTAGTGGTGCTGCACGGTATATTAAAATATACTGCCGCACAATTCCCGGGCATTTTTCCGGCGGTGGAAATCAACTATCCGAAGGAAAGCCGCAAGGAGATGTGGGTTCTCAGTTTAGAGGAACAGGAATGCTTCATTCAGTATTTACTTGATGATGCAGACGAATGCAAATTCGGCGTGCTGCTTTCCGGAGTGCGTATCGGAGAACGGTGTGCTCTTAAATGGGGTAGCCAATGGTTGCTGGAATTACGCCATAGGCTACACGCTTTTGCTTTTGTGTTATTTTGTTTTTAGTCCAGATAATCACCGACTGGACTGGAATTGTACTGCTTGATAACTTTAAGCATCATAGAACCATCGGACTGCTCTGTTTCGTCCACGATCTTATACTGAGTACGATTGCGTTCCAGAGTTTTTTTGTACTGCTCAACCTCTTGCTTAACAAGCTGTACAGCGTAATCATGTCCGACATCTTCCTTCAGCATAAAATGCAGAGTCTGACAGATACAAGCCGCCTTCACACATTTCATAACTTGCCCTCCATTTCTAAAAAAAGAGCGTGTGGCCTATTTTACGCAACTGGAATTACGCTTTTAAGCCACACACTGTCCCATTATTTTATCATTTGTTTTTGAAAAATTCAAAGGTCATTTTTAATAATTTTTTGTTGAGTGTTCCATTATAACTATAACCTGTGTTAATACAATCATTCCATTTCAAATGCACCCGTATAAAGCTGATAATATGTTCCTTTTTCATCAAT
>CAVKHV010000030.1:18506-20087 GCA_963656085.1 Agathobacter sp. | reverse complement strand
TGCACGGTTTTGCCGTGTTTACATATTAATTACACTTTGCGAAAAAATAAATAAACAGGAGGAAAATAACCATGGCAAACAAATTTTTAAAGCGCACATTAAGCGTCATAATGTGCGTCGCGCTCATAGCGTCAATGTTCGCTATGTCCGTGTCAGTGCTTGCAGAAGAAGCAGTAGAATCAAGTGAATATACACTTGAATTTGACCTTACAACTGACGATGGTTACAAGAACTTTGTATCGGCTTCGGAAATAATAACCAATCGTACGACTTTCACTCCGGTAATTACCGGGGACTCGGACGGTCTTCATTATTCCACCGGCGACAGTAGTCAGTTATCGCCTATTACTTATATGCCGCTTACCCCGTTCGAAAACTCTGAGCAACAGGGATTTAAACTTATCGCTTTAAAGTCAGCGGTTAACCCTGCTAATAATGCCGACTGCTTTATCCCGGGGCCTTCGCTATTTAAGCAAATCACAAGCGACGGAAAAACCATGACATACGGTTTTTATTTTTTAGTTAAATCGGATGGAAGAATTTTTTTCAGAGCTATGGAATCTACGGGTACAAGCACTAGTAGTTTTACAAGTTGGCATGCCTCTGGCGATGGGCTCGGTAAATACAACTTTGGCGACATTTACAGCGCTGAATATGAAGTTACCAAGGACGGATCTGACGGTGTAGTTAACTCTGAAAATCAAATGAACATTTTGTATTCCATTGATGTCACTTTCCTGAAACAAGACGGAACCGAGCTTTTTTCCAAGACGGTTAAGTTAAATACCAATAATACATACCCTTCGGATGGCGATGTTAAAGGTTGGGGCGGTTGCGGATACGGTGCAGATCCTTTTACCATTAAAACAACATACGGCATAGCGTTCGGATCAAGTGTAAACGCCGCAGTTAAAAACACCCAAACCGTAAAATCTGCCACACTCACCTACACCGGCACGGAAGCACATATTCATAGTTGGGTCGAGACAAGCAGGACAGAGCCCGATTGCGAAAATAAAGGCTCTGTAACCTACACTTGCTCAGATTCAGATTGCGGAGAAACCAAAACCGACGAAATCCCGGCTCTCGGTCACGATTGGAATGACGGTGAGGTAACAACATCAGCCACATGCACCGTAAAAGGCGTAAAAACCTACACCTGCAACCGCAGCGGATGCAGCAAGACTAAAACAGAGGACATCGCGACAATCGCACATAGTTACGGTGAAGTTAAAGTAACGAAAGAACCTACTTGTACAGAAACCGGCGAGAAAACCTACACCTGCACCAGTTGTCAAGGTACTAAAACCGAAACAATTGCGGCTCTCGGCCACAGCTTAGGCAGCGGCGAGGTAACAAAGAAAGCCACAAAAACTACCCCGGGTGTGCTGACTAAAAAATGTACAAGAGACGGATGCGAATATTCAGAAGATATCGAAATCCCCGCAACCGGTTCAATAGCTTTGAAGTACACTTCCAATCCCGACACCGAAAACGGCGAGAAATCCTTTAATGATTTCGTCGATTCGGACGCCAATCACGCAGTAGCCAATACAAACAATAAGTTCTTGGAAGTTAACG
>CAVKHV010000030.1:0-18257 GCA_963656085.1 Agathobacter sp. | reverse complement strand
AGGGTATGCCCTGTATACAAGTGCTTGCTATGCAGCCTAACAGCAGCGGAAGTAATGCAACTGTATTAACGCGTTCAAATTATGACAAAACTGTTTCATTAAATTATAATGATAAAACATATGCCACGTTAAAGGCATTAAACAGCAGCTATAACAATGAACAATTTTATAATGCAATAACCGACGGCATCGACTATTCTGTTTACATAAATGATAACGGTGAAACTGTTATCAGGGCTACATTCAACCTTAAAAACGGCGAAACTCCTTATTCCGAATATGTCCTGAATGCGAATAATATAAACAGCCTGAAACTTGCAACCGGTTTGGCATTTTCAACCTACAATTGTGATTATAATACCCCCGTATTCGGTATAGCAAAGGTTAACAGCGGTGCCAACGGCGGCGACGTTATAATCAATGAAATCACCGCTAAGTATGACCGCCCGACCACAGAAGAAATTGAAGATTTCAGTGTCAGCTCGGCTCAGGTAACTCTTGATCAACTGGTTAAAGTTAAAATAACCGTTAAGGACACCGGTAAACGGTTCAAAGCCGCCTATACAAAAGATTTCGGCGTTAGAATTACCGGCGATATTGTGAAAGAATTCAAAAATTCCGATGGCGACTTTACCCCCAATTCTACCAAAGACGAATACACTTGTGTTCTTCAAATGCCTGCACAGGATATGAGCAAGGTATGGACAATTACTCCGTATCTTACCGAAACAGACGGGGAAGAACATACAGGCAAAGCCGAGGAAAATTACAGCGTTAAACAAAACCTTACAAACTTATCCAAAGATTACGCCGATAACGAAGCTGTTATGAAACAAGTGTACGCTATCGCTAACTACGGCGCTGCCGCAGAGAAATATTTTAATGTTGTAACCGACGGCACATATTCAAACAGTTTCTTGAACGGAGAACATGCAGTTGATCCTGCTGCTTATGAATCTTATAAAGATACTTATAAGTTAACATGGACTCCTGATGAAGAGGGAAATACTGAAGCAGGTGCTTCACTTAAAATCACCGATACAATCGCCTTGGTTTACTATATGGAAAACGAGACGTTGAACGGTGCAGATGTTACATTTGTGGTAGACGATGCAGAATATACTGTTAGAGCTAATGAGAACGGTATCTACAGGCTTGAAACAGATCCATTCAATCTTACCGCCGCGGATCTCGGTGCAACACGCACAGTTATTATTAAGTCAGGCGAAACCGTGTTGGGTACAATAGAATACAGCGGATATGCATACATCTGCCGTATGGCATCTAAGAGCAGCACAAGTGACGACCTGAAAACGTTGCTTAACGCTATTGTAGAACTTGCAGCGGCAGGAACTACAACAAATTCATAAAGGAGGTAAAGGATAATGAAAAAATTTGAATCAGCAGAAATAGAGATCATTGCCTTGGACCTTAATGACGCTATCACCTGTTCGATACTTGATACCTATAGAGAAGACGAAACCGAAGCGAATATTGACAGATTTTAGTGCGTTGATTGATACGACAACACAGGCAGTATCATAACCCGAAAATAACCTAAAAAATATTTTTCCGCCGTTTGCAGTTTTGCTGCAAACGGCGGTTTTTCGCCCCTGCCGGAGGGAAGCAAGGGTTTGAGAACCGCCCGTTAGTTTTCGTTATCTCTCCCTCAGTCAAAACCTACGGTTTTGCCAGCATTGCTCGTCAGAGGGGGCCAAGGGCGGCGCTGCCGCCTCGGTCGGTGGTTGACCGTCAGTCTTAGTTATCTCTCCCTCCGTCGAGGCTTTGCCTCGACACCTCCCTCGTCAGAGGGAGGCAAGTAGTAGGTGCTTACCGTCAGCGCACAAACTACCGTTACCCTCGTCTAACATCTAATGTCTAAAGTCTAACATCTAGAACGGGAGGCAAGTAGTAGGTGCTTACCGTCAGCGCTCAAACTACCGTTACCCACATCTAACATCTAATGTCTAAAGTCTAACATCTAGAACGGGAGGCAAGTAGTAGGTGCTTACCGTCAGCGCTCAAACTACCGTTACCCACATCTAACATCTAATGTCTAAAGTCTAACATCTAGAACGGGAGGCAAGTAGTAGGTGCTTACCGTCAGCGCTCAAACTACCGTTACCCACATCTAACATCTAATGTCTAAAGTCTAACATCTAGAACGGGAGGCAAGTAGTAGGTGCTAACCGTCAGCGTTCAAACTGCCGTTACCCTCGTCTAATGTCTACAGTCTGAAATCTAATGTCTAAACTCTACCATCTATCATCCAAAGCCCTGTAAACCAATCGCCGCGACGGAAAAATCCGTCGCGGCGATCAAAGTCATTCAAAAAAATATTGGTGCCGCGCTTGACGGGGCGCACAGCCCGAAGGCATTTTCCCGTCAAGCGCAACACCGGATTAGGATGGACGTTTTTAATTGCGGCTTTGCCGCATTCCCGGAAGTTTTAAGCGTTTTCGGCTTTTGCCGCTTCACGCTTTTCGCGTTCGCGTTCCCAACGCTCGTTTCTTTCGGCGTCAAGGCGTTCGATTTCTTTTTTCTTAGCGCGCGCCTCTTTAATGCAAAGGGCGATATTGCCGAAAACCAGAACCGAAACGACTATAACATACGCATAGCGAACCAAATAAAGTCCGCCGAGTTTAAGGTATTCGCTGAACGGATATCCGATAAGTCCGAACAGGCACCAAAATACCGGAAGAATGTAAGCGCCGCCGTTCTTTTTGTTAAAAATCACGCACAGCACGCCGCCGACAAGACCCGAAAAGAACATCCAGGCAGGGACGCGGACAACGGCGTTTATCCAGTCCGAAGTGCCGACCATACCCGAATACTTTGTAAGGGTATCTTCAAGGTATGTTTTAAAAGGGATTCCCGTATAGACCGCGTTGGACGGGTCATATTCAAGCGGGAACATAAGGTATTGGATAAGCGACATACGGACGGTTTTACCGGTTTCGGGGTTAACAAACGAATAGTCCTTTACAAACATAAGAGCTATAAAAATAAACATAAGCGCCGCCGTCGTAAAATTAACGATGCGGATACGCTTTTCCGGTTTCATAAGTTCTTTCATTATAAAAAATCAAATCCTTCCTACGGATACAGTAACTACAACATATATATTATAAACAAACTTTTTGTAAAAGTCAATCGTTTATTTGCATAAAAACACATATTTTTTAAGCGGTAAAGTGATTGACATACAATCTTTAATTTGGTAAAATCAAAACCGTAAATATACTTTCGGATAAAGGGGAACAGAAAATGACCAACGATTTTGTTACCGATAAAATCAGGGGCGCAATAGAACGGCTGGGTTCGCAGCGTGTAACAGCGCACATCAAGGTCGAAAATATCGAGTTTGTCGAGTGCGGCTATAAGACCGACGACCGATTCCCGAAAGAGGGTTGGCAAGCCTATGATACCGAGGAACCCGTGGGCGGATACGATAAGCACTGCTGGTTCCGCTTTACGCTGGAAACGCCGGAGTTTGAAGCGCACAAAAAGCCGTTTCTTTACATATCGACAAGCCGCCTCAGTTCGGACTGGGACGCAAGCAATCCGCAGGCGCTTGTATATCTTAACGGCAAAATTGCGCAGGGAATTGACATAAATCACCGCGAAGTTGCGCTTAAATCGGGCACAAAATATTCGGTTTACGTTTATTTTTATTCGGGGCTTTTCCACGAAAAGACCGTATTCATACCCGAACTGCGGATTGAGGACAGCCGCATAACCGACCTTTATTATGACATAAAGCTTCCGTTTGACGCGCTTGAGGTTTACGGCGAGTGGAGTGAGCATTACACCTTCACGCGCACCGTGCTTGACAGGGCGGTAAACCTTTTGCCCATGCGGACCCCGTATGACGGGGAGTATTATGAGGGAATTGCGGCGGCAGGCGAATATCTGAAACGCGAATATTACGGCGGACTTTGCGGCAGAAACAACAGCATAACGGTTGACTGTATCGGCACTACGCATATTGACGTGGCTTGGCTGTGGACGCTTGAACAGACCGCCGAAAAGACCGTCCGCAGTTTTGCAACGGCGCTTGCGCTGATGCGCGAGTACCCCGAATATAAATTTATGTCGTCACAGCCGCAGTTATATAAATATGTAAAAGAGCAGGCGCCCGAAGTATACGAAGAAATTAAAAAACGGGTCGCCGAAGGCCGCTGGGAAGTAGAGGGGGCAATGTGGCTTGAACCCGACTGCAACCTGATAAGCGGCGAAAGCATGGTGCGCCAGCTTTTGCTCGGTAAAAAATTTATTAAGGACGAGTTCGGAATCGACAGCCGTATTTTGTGGCTGCCCGACGTGTTCGGTTACAGCGCCGCAATGCCGCAAATTCTTAAAAAGAGCGGTGTTGACCGTTTTGTGACCTCAAAAATAAGTTGGAGCGAAACCAACGTTATGCCCTGCGACACCTTTATGTGGCGCGGGATTGACGGTACCGAAATATTTACAAATTTCCTGACGGCGCAGGGCGGCGCATACGGACAAAAACCGTGGCCGGGCGCTGCCTACGGCGCAAACACAAGCCCCGACCAGATATACGGCACATGGAACCGTTACCACGAAAAGGAATTCAACAACTGCGTTATTAACTCCTTCGGTCACAGCGACGGCGGCGGCGGTCCGACCCGTATGCAGATCGAGCAGCAGCGCCGCACCGCTTACGGTATGCCGGGTATGCCGGTGACCGAGATGACCTTTGTGGGCGAACATCTTGACAAGGTCGAGAAAAATTTTGAAGAAAACACCCGCGAACTTAAAAGAACGCCGCGCTGGGTGGGCGAACTTTACCTTGAATACCACAGAGGAACGTACACCTCTATGGCGAAAAACAAGAAAAACAACCGCCGCGCCGAATTTATGCTGCACAACGCCGAACTGCTCTCCTCGGCGCACGGGGTGCTTTGCGGCGGCAAATATCCCAAAAAAGAACTTGACGAAAGTTCGGAAACAATCGCGCTTAATCAGTTCCACGATATAATCCCCGGTTCGTCTATAGAAGCGGTCTATGACCGCAGCGATAAGGACTATGCAAAACTGGGCGAAACGCTCGGCGAAATAATCGGCAATAAAATCGACGCCGTTTCGTCAAATATAAAAACGGGCGGCGGAGTGCTTTGCTTCAATCCGCTTGGATTTGCGCGCTGCGGCACCGTTAAGGTTAACGGCGTAACGGTCGAAACGGGCGAAATTCCGGCGTACGGCTGGCGCGTTCTGCCCAAACTTAAACCGTCGCGCAGGGTGTCGGCTACCCGTGAAAAAATCGAAAATGATTATTACGTCATTTCAATCGACCCGTCGGGCAGGATTTCTTCGATTTACGACAAGCGCGCCGACCGCGAGGTGTTAAAACCGGGCGAATTCGGCAACGAATTGCAGGCGTTTGAAGATTTCCCGCGCGCTTACGATAACTGGGAAATAAGCAACTATTATAAGGATAAAAAGTGGGTGCTTGACGAGGCAGAGTCGATTGAACCCGTATTTGACGGCGACCGTGCGGGCGTTAAAATCGCAAGAAAATACCGCTCATCAACCATAACACAGACGGTTTGGTGCTACAACACCGTAGAGCGGATAGATTTTGAAACCGAGATAGATTGGCACGAGCACCACCAGATACTCAAAGCGGCATTCCCGT
Organism: Agathobacter sp.; assembly: GCA_963656085.1. Taxonomy (GTDB): domain Bacteria; phylum Bacillota; class Clostridia; order Oscillospirales; family Acutalibacteraceae; genus CAVALG01. Next base: position 12,598 of record CAVKHV010000030.1, on the reverse strand, counting down.
TTGATATTAATTCTTCGCGTGCGACATATGAGATTCAGTTCGGCAATACCGAGCGCCCGACCCACGAAAACACAAGCTGGGAAGCCGCGAAATTCGAGGTCTGCGCGCACAAATGGGCGGATATTTCCGAAAGCGGATACGGCGTCAGCCTGCTTAACGACTGCAAGTACGGCTACAGCACTTTAGGCAGCACTATGACCCTTACTTTGCTTAAATGCGGCACATATCCGAACGAAAACGCCGACCAAGGGCACCACAGTTTTACATATTCGCTGCTGCCGCATATCGGCGGATACCGCGAGGGGCATACCGTTCAGCGCGCCTTTGAACTCAACCAGCCGCTTATCACGCGCGAACTTGAGGGTCAGAAAAAAGGCTCGCTGCCCGATAATTTCAGCCTGATATCCTGCGACAGGGAAAGCGTGATAGTCGATACCGTCAAACGTGCGGAGGACAGCGGCGACCTTGTTGTAAGGCTGTACGAAGCCTATAACGGCAAAACTGCCGCCACCCTTTCCACAGGGTTCAGGTTTAAAAAATGTATGCTTTGCGATATGATGGAAAACGAGCTGGAGGAGGTCGCCTCCGCCGGCACTTCGGTTACGGTCCCGGTCAAAAATTTCGAGATCGTAACGCTTAAATTTATACTGAAATAGGATTTGGATTCCAGATGTTAGATATTAGACTGTAGACGTTAGATGAGGGTGACTGTAGTTTGAGCGCTGACGGCACGTACAAGCCCTTGCCTCCACCTGACGGGGGAGGTGGGTTTTGCCCTGCGGGCAAAACTCGGAGGGGGAGAAAAAACTAACGGTAAGAACTATTTACTGTCTGTTATCAAACTGCCGCCCACCGCATCTAAAGTCTACTGTCTACAGTCTAACGTCTAGAACGAGGGTGACAGAGCCTGTGCGTGTTGTCAGCCTGCGGTCTCTCTCCCTCAGTCAAAACCTACGGTTTTGCCAGCCCCCTCGTCAGAGGGGGCCAAGGGTTTGTGCGTACCGTCAGCCGTCAGGTGAGACAAGAACTTGTGCTTGATGTCAGTCTGCCACATCTAACATCCGGTATCTACAGTCTACAGTCTAACATCCGGCATATAGCATCTGCCCAAAACCTTACCGAATAAATAAAAGACCCACTGCTGAAATTCAGCGGTGGGTTTTAATCTTCTTCTAACAATTTGGACGGCGGTATGTTAAGCACCTGCGCGATTTTAAACAGGGTTTCAAGCGATATTCCGCGAACCGTGCCCGTGCCTTCAACCTGACCCAAAAAATTTACACTTTTATCTATTAATTCGGCAAAACTTTCCTGCGTGTAGCCCGCCTTTTTCCTGTAGTATGCTATTTTTAAGCCTAACGTAATATAGCGTTCGGGAAATTCAGTAGTCATTTCATCGCCCCTATCCGTAAATATTTTACCAGGAAAACAACATCATTATAACTTGTTTAAAATCAGTAATTATTTACTTTAAGTAAGCAAAGATGTATAATTAGTGTAAACTATTTATATTAGGGGCGAGTTTATGACAGAAAACACCTGCTGCGTTTTCGGGCACAGAGAAATAAAGAAAAGCGACGAACTGAGGGCAAGGCTGGAGGATATAATTGAAGAACTGATAGCCTGCGAGGGGGTGGACACCTTTCTTTTCGGCAGCAAGAGCCGGTTTAACGACCTTTGCTATGAACTTGTGACCGCCGCTAAACAAAAACACCCGCACATAAAACGGGTTTATGTGCGGGCGGAATATCCGCAGATAAGCGAAGATTACAGGAATTATATTTTGCAGAGTTACGAGGATACATATTACTGCTCGGAAAAGGCGGCGGACTGCGGCAAAGCCGCCTATGTTGAGCGCAACTGCAAAATGATAGACAGCAGCCGCTTTTGCATTGTATATTATACCGGTCAGGGCACCGTCGGCGCGCGCAAAAGCGGCACCGAAATTGCCTTTAAATATGCCGTGAAACACGGAAGGAAAATTATGAATACAGCAATTTAGATGTTAGATGCTAGACGTTAGATTTTAGATGTGGATAGCGGTAGTTTGATAACAGACATTAAATTTTTTCTTGCCGGTGGTTTTCTCTCTCCCTCTGTCAAAACTTCGTTTTGACATCTCCCTCGTCAGAGGCAATGCTGTCAACTTAAGGATTAAAGAGAAACCCAACTTAATTTTCACTTAAACGTCACTCCAAAATCAAGAATTTCTATCTCAATTTTGGGGGCGATGTGAAAAAGCCAAGTGGTATTTTAACCCAAAATTACACTTGCGTTTTGTGCATTATTTTACTTTATTTCTTAAGTTGACAGCATTGCTCGTCAGAGGGAGGCAAGGGTTTGTGCTTACCGTTAGTGCTCAAACTACCGCCTGACACATCTAACATCCAGTGTCTAGCATCTAACATCTAATGTCTAGAACAGTATCTCCCCCTCCGGTGCGGCAACGCCGCACCGGAGGGGGAGAAAAACTAACGGTAAGAACAGTTCAACGTCTATACTCAAGCTGTCGTTACTCACATCTACTGTCTAACATCTAATGTCTAACATCTAACATCTAATGTCTAGCGTCTAGAATCTAAACTCCCTTTTAACGAAGTTTTTTGGAGACGGAGGAAACTGCTTTTGCTATGATTGCGCAGAGCAGCTGTGCAGCCGGCACGACGGCGGCGGCAATCAGCGAAAACGCGTCGAGTGACGCAGAATTTACGGTAACAAGCAGGCACGCGGCGGCTATGGCCGCAAACAAAAACGACAGGGTTTTAAGCATTGATTTGACCGCACAGGAGGCGTTTACGAGTTTAAGCAGCGCATGTGACGAACCGCGGAAAGCCGCGGGCGCGGCGCACCGCTCGGAATATTCGGCACAGTCGGCATACATCTCGGCGGCGGGCTTTGACATAACGCTGACGCAGTCGTCATACACGCCGAAATAGTCGGCAATCATCTGTGAAGTCACGTTCGGGTCGGTCGAGCGGACAAAGACCGAAACGCCGAGGCGGCAGGCGTTTTGAAGGTCGAAAGCGACCCTCTCGTTAGGCACGTATTTTACAATAAGCAGGGCGCACGGGTTTTGGTCGCAGGCGATATAGACGGGGAAAAATCCGGCGGTTAAAATCTTATTATCGACCGATACGGGCGGCAGTTTGATATTGTGCCCTATCATCAGGTCGCGGTTGCCGACCAGGATATTCATACCGTCGACCCAGCCGGATATTCCCATACCTTTTTCATATTTAAAAGCCTCGACCGCGGGGAACTCCTTAACATCGCCGCCGATAAGTTTTTTAAGCATTGCGCCTATCGGGCTTTCCGCTTCGACCGAAAGGGCGGCGGCGCGGATAAGGGTTTTGTCTATCTCGTTCATTCCGAGAATGTGCATTTTGCTTAAAATTACCGTACCTTTTGGGAACAGGTCGATTGCGTCGAGCGATACGGCATTACATTCCGAGAGTGAGTCTATCGCGCGGTATCCGCCGAAGGCACCTCCGCATTCTTCGGAAAATGACTCTGCCAGTTTTTTTATCGGCAGCGCCGAAGTGAGCGAAAATACCGGGACATTGGCGGCGCAGAGCGCAAACGGAATAAACACAGCCGCTTTAGCCAAAGAGCCGGTCTTTAAATAGCCGAAAACCAGTGCGGCGACAGCCGCGGCGGCGACCGCGACGGCGACCGGCAAAAGTTTACGGTCAAACGGGTTCGGTGCAAACGAATTGTTTATAAATCCGTCGATAACCGTGGTTTTTTTGGAGGACGCCAGCAGCACGTCGCCCTCGATTTCCCTGCCGGCAATGTTTTTGGCGAGAAGGTCGCAGTCGTGCAATGTGACGGCTTTTTTTCGGGTTGACGCAGCGATCCTTGAAAATCCCGAAATGACGGACGAGAACCGCGCGCTGTGACCGAGCTCGTTGAATGCCAGCGCCGAGGCGGCGGCGGGGACAAGGATAAGCGACAGATGCGACGAATTTGACACCGTGACGGCGGCATATATAAGCGAAACCAGCGCCGAGGCGGCGGGTATCACGTCGATTGTTTTTTGCCCGTAGTACAGGCGCGCCGAGGCGGCAAAGGTTTTAAAGTTTACAAGCATTGCAAGCACGAGCATTACAACGCCGATTATATTGATTGCGGCGTCGCCCAAGCCGAGGGCGCCGTAAACCGAAGGCAGGGCAAACACAGCCGAAAATACGGCTATGACTGCGGTGATCGCCGCGCGTATGCGCGAGCCGCGGCGCAGCGATATCAGGTCGCTGCCTATCTCGGCGGCGTCGTCAAGTCCGTGGTATTCACGGGTCGGCGCAAGGACAACATCTTCATTTTCGGTATAATCGCCTTCATTTTCGGCGTACTCGCCGCCGTTTTCCGAAAACATATCGTCGGTTTTACTGTCAACCGCCTCATTTAACTGATGCATAGGTATTTCGTCGTCAGCCGCTTTTCCCACCGCGTCAAAAACAGCGGTTTTTTCCTGCCCGACAGGCGCTTTTTGCGGAACGTCGGGGGTCGGCGGCGCTTCTGCCCCGATATTTTCGGGCGAGGCAAAAATGTTGTTATCCCGGGCGGTATGTGCGGTTTCCGCCTCCGCGCCCTTTATTATCGAATCATCCTTTTCGGGGTTCATAATTTTAAGTTTAACGGGTATGCGTTTTGCGGGCTGCTTAGGTGCGGCGGTCCTTGCGGCGGACGGCGTTTCGGCAGCCGCGGTGCGCGCGGCGGTCTCGCTTTCAACCGTGTTGCCGTACACATTTTTCACCCTGTTGTGTGCGGATTTTTCGGCGCTTGATATAACGCTGCTGACGTCGGCTTTTATATCCGCATCCGAGACCGCGCCGGCACTGTCGTCCGTTATGTAACTTACGCATTTTTTAAGCAAACTGTCAATTGCGGCGCCGGCTTCGGGGCTTATTTTTCTTTCAACCGTTACCGGGGGGTTCATCCTTATATTTTCGGTCGGTCTGACGGGTGCGGCGGGCTGCCGAACTGCCGCGCTTTCCGTCAGGGAGGCTGCGCCCGACGGCACCGGGGCGGTCGGTTTGGGCGGGATATCGGCCTCTGCGGCGCTGACTGCGGCGGGGTCGGTATTCAGCGAAGATTTGGGGCGGTAAACCGTTTTTGCGCGGTTCTGCGAATCGTCGCGGTTGCCCGACGGCTTAAACATTTTCTTGCCGCCGTCATAATCGTTCATAACCTTTTTAAAAAGCGAGCCGCCGACATTTTCGTGCGCGGCGCCGTCCTTTTTACCCGAAAGAACCTCCTCGGCAGTCAGGGCGTGGGGGGCTTTTATTTTTTTGGTTTTTTCTTCCCAGGGAGTTATTGTGCTCACCGCATCCCCGCCGTTATCAGCAAACAGATCATCATATATTTCGTCAAACGAACGGTCCGCCTTATTGTCTTTATTAAAAACAGCCATACTGTCAATCCCCCTTAAAAATTGTTGAACGCCTTGATTTTAAGCCGCTGCCGCGCCGCCTCATACATCAGTATACCTGCGGCGACCGAGGCGTTGAGCGAATTGATTTTACCCATCATCGGCATAGCCACGATACCGTCGCAGTGCTTTTTAACAAGCTGACCGACGCCGCTGCCCTCGGATCCGATGACCATCGCGCAGCCGCCCGAAAAATCGGTTTCGCACCAGTTGCCGCCGTCCATATCCGCGGCATATATCCAAACGCCGTTTTCCTTTAACTTTTCCATAGCGTTTACAAGGTTTGTGACCCTTGCGACCTTTACATATTCGGCAGCGCCGCTGGCGGCTTTGGCGACCGTTGCGTTAAGCGAGGCACTCCTGCGCTCGGGAATTATAACTCCGTGCACGCCGACAGCTTCCGCAGTCCGTATAACCGCGCCCAAATTATGCGGGTCCTCTATTCCGTCGCAAATTATGACAAAGGGTTTTTCGCCCTTTTCGGCGGCGGCTGCCAGTATTTCCTCCACGCTTGAATACGGCTGCGCCGCGACCGACACCGCAACGCCCTGATGTGACGCGCCGCCCGAAAGGCCGTCCAGCTTACCGGGGGAAACCTCTTTGACCAATATTCCGCGCTCTTTGCATTTTGCTATAATATGCCCCAGCTGCGGCGCCGCGCCGTACGCGACCATAAGTTTATCTATTTCCCTGCCGGAACGAACCGCCTCAAGCACGGCGTTTCTGCCGACTATTATATTTTCGTAACCGCTGCCCTGCATTATGTTACCAACTCCGGATTTAGTATAATTTGGCATTTTATGGGTGTAAAATCCCATTTAATACAATACACAGCATATTGTAACATATTTTTATTCGGTTTGCAACGGTCTGAAAGCTGTATTTTCGGGGGAGGCTGCATTTAAAGTGAATTTTTGCTGTTTTCACGCTCTGTGCACCGCACATACCGGCAAAAATAAAATGCGGCATAAAAGCCGCACATGTCAGCGAAAAAACAAAATGCGGCGTAAAAGCCGCATTTTGCTTTTTATTTTATTCCCCGGCAACCTGTCCCGAGGGTTTTACCTCATCGGCGAGCGGGTAGTAAAAATCGGGGGTCATAGTAATCAAGCCGTCCTTCGCCACCATAGTGACCGGCGCTTCGCAAAGCAGCGACAGGTGAGAAACGAAGACACTGTCCGCCGCCTGTTCGCCGGTGAAAATGTGTATCGGGTCGACACTCTCGGCGTATGAAATCAGGCTCATAAGAGGGTTGTTGCTGTATATCACCTTGATAGGCGAATCCGTATCCGTTGCCAGTTTTTCAAGTATGACCATATCGTTTGCGCGTTTTTTTGCCCCGCACTGTTTGGGCTGAACCGTTACGATCTCATAATCCTTGTGCAGTCTTTGGGCAAGTTTTTTGCCCTCTCCGATTATTCTTTCGCAGTTCGGCTGTGCAGTTATACATATAAGAATTCCGTTTTGGTTCTCCATATTAAAAACCTACCTTTCCGTGACCTACTGTCAAAAAAGCGATAATATCCTGCTCGGCGATTTTATATTACACTGTATTTGCCGCCGATAAATGAACATTTTGTATCTTATCGGTTAATTTCTTTGGAAACGTCTTTTAATCTTCGGTTCGGGTTTTATGATATCACAGGAACGGTGTCGCAGATTGTATAATGCGGGCGGGCGAAAAATATTTTATGCCGACGGGTGCTGACTGCCCTGTTCGGCTATATTTCTCGCAACGAAAATTCCGCTTGCGGAGGCGTGAGAGAGCGAATGGGTTATTCCGCTGCCGTCGCCTATAATATAGAGTCCTTTATGGTCGGTTTCAAGATTTTTGCCGAGTTCGACCTCCATATTATAGAACTTGACCTCAACGCCGTAAAGCAGGGTGTCGTCATTCGCCGTGCCCGGTGCGATTTTATCAAGCGCATAAATCATTTCTATAATACCGTCAAGTATGCGCTTGGGCAGGACAAGGCTCAAGTCGCCCGGAGTGGCTGCCAATGTGGGGGTAACCAGTCCTTCCTCGATACGTTTGCCGTTGCTGCGGCGCCCTCTTATAAGGTCGCCGAAACGCTGGACTATAACGCCGCCGCCGAGCATATTTGAAAGCCGCGCAATGCTTTCGCCGTAGCCGTTGCTGTCCTCAAACGGCTCTGAAAAATGCTTGGCGACAAGCAGGGCGAAGTTGGTATTATCGGTCTGCATTGCGGCGTCCTCATAACTGTGACCGTTTACGGTAACGATGCCGTTTGTGTTTTCGTTTACGACCATACCGTGCGGATTCATACAAAACGTACGCACGTTATCCTCAAATTTCTCGGTACGGTAGACTATCTTGCTTTCATACAGCTCGTCGGTCAAATGCGAAAACACCACCGCCGGGAGTTCGACGCGGACGCCGATGTCAACACGGTTTGAGCGTGTTTTTATGTTAAGCGTACGGCATACGCCCTCTATCCACTTGCTGCCGCTGCGCCCTACCGAGATTATGCAGTCGCGGCAGGTAAACTCGCCTGCGGAGGCGGAAATTTTATATCCGTTTTCGCAAACTTCTACCGTGTTTACCGGCGTATCGAAATAAAAATCGACCTTTTCTTTAAGTTCGGCGTACAGGTTTTGCAGCACGATATAATTTATATCGGTGCCCAGGTGCCGTACCGACGCTTCAAGCAGGTTAAGTTTATTTTGAATGCAGAGTTTTTTAAACTTCGAGCCGGCGGTGGAATAAAGTTTTGTACCCTCGCCGCCGTGTTTCATATTAATATCGTCAACATACCGCATAAGTTCAAGGGCTTTCGCCTTGCCGATATGCTCGTAAAGCGTTCCGCCGAAACTGTTGGTTATGTTGTATTTACCGTCCGAAAAAGCGCCTGCGCCGCCGAAACCGCTCATAATAGAGCAGCTTTTGCAGTTTATGCAGGTCTTTATCCTGTCGCCGTCTATCGGGCAGCGGCGTTTTTCAAGCGGATGACCCGCCTCAAACACGCCGACTTTCAACTGCGGCGCGATTTTCACAAGTTCATACGCCGAGTATATTCCGCCCGGCCCCGCGCCGACTATTATAACATCGTAATTCATAAAAATCCGTTCTCCAAAAATGTATTATGACGGCAAGCCGAAATAATAGTAATAACTGTTGAAAACCGAGCGTGTGAGCAGTTCGCTGCTGCCCGATTTTGCCGATATTTCATCGGTGCGGCTTTGCAGCGCGTCAATCTTTGCGGTAAAATCCTCGTTTGTTACATTTTCCGCTTTAACGGTTTTCCACTTATTGCCCACCTTAAAGGAAAGGTAATTTTCCTCTTTGACCGTGGACTGCGTACCCTTAACAATGTTGTTTACGGTAACGGCGTAAATTTCGGTTATCTTGTCGGTATGGGCGTAATCGTCCGCTTTTAGCCCGTACGCGGCAAAAAAGGCGGTGATGTAATCCTTTATGAGTTTCACCTGCGCGTCGCTTAATTTTACCGACCCGACGACCTCGGTCTCAACCGTATATGTCGTGCCGTAAACGTTGTACATGGTTTTGGGCAGGTACTCTTTATATATCTTGTAATAATCGGTTTCCCCTTCGCAGGAATAGGTTTTGGCGTAGTATTCGTCCGCCGATTCAAACTCGCCCGTCGCCGCCGATAAAACGGTGGGGTAATCGTACAAAAGCAGGGTGTAGGCGGTTTTCATATCGCCGGTCTGCATAAGATAGCTGTAAGATTTTGCAACGCCGTCGGCAGTGTTCTCCACGCTGTATTTACCGTCGCTTTTTTTATCGCTTTTGTCCGCCGCGCCCGACTGCTTACCGCAGCCGGCAAACACGGCGGCAACAATCGCCAGAACCGCCGCGGCCGCAACGGTTCGAATTAAAATTTTGTTTTTCATATCTTTACCTCTTTGCATCCTGCGGTTATTTTATCGGGATCAGCGAAACGGCGTCGGAATAATATTTAAGTTTTACATTTTCTTCCAAAGTGTCGCAGAATTCGGACTTCCATCCGTTAAGCAGCATCTTTTCGGCGGCAGCTTTCCAGCGCAGGTCTTTAAACGAAATATATATAAGGTCAAGCCCGGTGTTTGACTGCGCAACGGTGAAGTCGCCCGTTTTACGGTCGGGCGAAATGCACCAGGTATTAAGTCTGCCGCTGAATTTATCGTCACTGATATCGCCCGATTTATAGTCGGTGTAAAGTCCGCCGTCCGCCTTTTTAGCGGTATCTTCGGAATATTTTTTAACCAGCGAAGCGAAGGTTTTTTCGTCCTTTCCGCCGATAATGAATTCGTTTTGAATATCAAGAATTTCTTTGTTTTTCTGTATGATTTCGTCGGTGGTTTCGGCGTTCAGGTGCAAAACGCGCAGATTGACGATAGAGGAATCCGACTCCATAGGCGGTCTGTCAACCATATAGACGGTGGCGCTGTTTTTGCCGGATATCACCTTTGTTTCGCCCGCCTTGCGGTCCTCGTCGAAAAGCCATTTTCCGAGAGTCTTGCCGCAATCGCCGAATTTCACATCATTTTTAAGCATATCGTACGCATTTTCAAATTGCTCGGTTCCGTTCTGCTCCGCAACCGCGTTTACCGCCGCTAAAAACGAGCTCGGGTCGGTGGCTTCGGCAATGGTCTGCGCCAGGCTCTGCGACTCTTTAAGCGACCCCGCCTTAACCTCATACGCATAGTAACTCGTATCGCCGATAAGGGTCAGATTTTCCTGCAGTTTTTTCTTATATTCATCCTCTGTAAAGGCGGCTTTGCCGACAGCTTCGTAATACTTATCGCCCAAAGCAACAAGTTTTTCGGCTTCTTCGATATCCTTTGTTTTAATTCCTCTGCCGACCTTTTTAACGTCTATGTTCCCGGCGTACTCCTTGATTTCCGCGGTTTCCTCATCGGTCAGGGTGTAGCCCTCTTTTTTGGCAGCCTCGGCAAAAATTATGCTGCTGCGAGCCTTCGTTTCGGCGATTGAAAGAAAATAATCGAACCAACTTTTATCCCCTTTATAGGTCTGCTTTTTAAGGGGTTTATCGGTGTCTATCGCCGAAGTGTCGTATGTTCCGCTGTCCAAAAAATCTTCATATCCGCAATAAAAGTAATAGGTGAACATTGCGGCGTCAACCTTAAAATTATCGGTTTCGTAAACGGTCGCTTCGCGCAGATAGTCGCCCTTGTCAAGGCGGCGGTTGACCAGCGTGCCCACCAAAAATCCGCACGCCGTGCCTACGACCAGCAGGCAGCAGATGACCGTTATCCAAAACTTGCGGCTGAATTTTTTGCGTTCTCCGCCGTCTTTTTTCGACCTGTAGGTTCTTATGTTGTTTTCCATAAAATCACCGTATCTTTCCGATATATCAGCCGCGGCAACCGAAACGGCGCGTCGCGGTCATTTTAAACATTATTTGCGTAACTGCGGTGCTCACACCGCTACATTATAATAATACTATTAAACCGGCTTGTTTGTCAACCCGAAATATTTAAACATTCGGCGGGCAGGGAAGGTAGGTTGGATGCTGGAACCGGAACTGCCGAAATTCAAAGTCCAAGCACGCGCACTGAATAAAACAAGCAAAAAATTGCCATAATAACAAAAAAGAAACGGAGGAATTGCAATGGCAAGATTTACACTGCCGCGTGACATTTATCACGGCAAGGGTGCGCTTGAGGCGCTTAAAAACTTTGAAGGTAAAAGGGCTATGGTCTGCGTAGGCGGAGGGAGTATGAAACGGTTCGGGTTCCTTGACAGGGCTGTCGGCTACCTGCGGCAGGCGGGTATGGAGGTTCGGCTTATTGAGGGAATTGAGCCTGACCCGTCGGTTGAAACGGTAATGTCGGGTGCCGAAAAAATGAGCGGCTTCGGGCCCGACTGGATAGTTGCGATAGGCGGAGGTTCACCTATTGACGCGGCGAAGGCTATGTGGATAAAATACGAGCACCCCGACTGCACGTTTGAGGAAATGTGCCGTGTGTTCGGAATTCCCGCATTGCGCCGAAAGGCGAAATTCTGCGCCGTTTCTTCGACTTCGGGCACGGCGACCGAGGTCACGGCGTTCTCGGTAATAACCGACTATTCCAAAGGCATTAAATATCCGCTTGCCGATTTTGAGATCACGCCGGATGTTGCGATAGTCGACCCGGAACTTGCCGAAACGATGCCGCAAAAACTGGTTGCACACACGGGTATGGACGCGCTGACTCATTCGGTTGAAGCCTATGTATCGACGGCGCACTGCGATTACACCGACCCGCTTGCGCTGCACGCGATCGAGATGATAAACGAGGATCTTATCAATTCATACGGCGGCGAAAAGACGGCGCGCGACCGTATGCACAACGCGCAGTGCCTTGCGGGAATGGCTTTTTCCAATGCGCTGCTGGGAATTGTTCATTCTTTGGCGCACAAGACCGGCGCGGCGTTTGCAGACCTTGGCGCGCACATAATCCACGGCGCTGCGAACGCTATGTATCTGCCCAAGGTTATCGCATTTAACGCCGCAAACCCCGAAACTGCCGAGCGTTACGTTAAAATAGCCGACCGAATGAACGTAGAGGGCGCGGACGGCAAAGAGAAAATCGAGGGGCTTATTGAGCATATTCGGGAAATGAATAAAAAACTTAACATTCCGCTCTGCATAGCGCATTACGGGGCTGACAGTTACCCGACGGACAGCGGTTTTGTGCCCGAAAAGGTATTTCTTGAAAGGCTGCCGTCGATTGCCGAAAACGCGCTGGCGGACGCCTGCACCGGCTCAAATCCGAGGCAGCCGAGCCTCCAAGAAATGGAAAAACTGCTTAAATGCTGCTACTATGACCAGCCGGTGGATTTCTAGACGTTAGATTTTAGACGTTAGACTTTAGACGTTAGACGTTAGACGCTAGACTTTAGACGTTAGACTTTAGATGTGGAGGGCGGGAGTTTGGATAATAGACGGCGAATTGTTCTTACAGTTAGCTCTTTTCTCCCTCAGTCAAAACCTGCGGTTTTGCCGGCTTCTCGGCTGCCGCCTCGGTCGGTGCTTCTGCTTCGCAGAGGTGTCCACCGGACACCCGCACCCTCGTCAGAGGGGGCCAAGGAATTGGGGGTTACTGTAGTTTGAGCGCTGACGGTACGCTTAAACTCTTGCCTCCCACTGACGGGGGAGGTGTCGAGGCAAAGCCTCGACGGAGGGGGAGAGACTGTAGGCT
>CAVKHV010000029.1:0-20755 GCA_963656085.1 Agathobacter sp. | reverse complement strand
GAACAAGCCGTCAGCCAGATATGTAAGTTTATTCGGTAATTTCACGCTTTCCAACGAATTGCAGTATGCGAACGCTTCTTCGTCAATATCCGTTATGCTGTCGGGCAAAGATATCTTTTCAAGCCCCGAAACGGAGAACGCGCTATAGCCGATGGATATAAGCGTGTCGGGGATTGTGATATCCGCCAGATTTTTGCATCCGGAAAACGCACATTCATTGATAGATTCAAGTTTTGAAGGCAGAGTAACGCTGTTTAAACTGCTGCAGTCTTCAAAGGCGCCGTATGCAATTTTTGTAACCTTGTCGGAAACCTTAACCGATGTCAGCATTGTACATTGATTAAACGCCTTTTCCGAGATTTCGGTTACGGTGTCGGGCATAACGTATTCGCCCGTTTTATTTCTGTCGCAGCTGATTATTCTTGTTTTGTCGGCATTGTATGTAACGCCGTCAACCGTGACAAACATTTTTGAACCGTCCGCAATGGTTATATCAAGGAAGTTGTAGACACTGTCGTTTAAAATATCAATGTCGGTTACATTAGCGGGAACGGTATATTCGTCCCCTTTTGCGAGGGGGTAGACTACCAGTTTTGTTCCCGATTTGTCATACACAATACCGTCAACATCGCAGAAATACGGATTGTTTTTTGAAACGGTGATACTGCTTAAATTATTCAGGTATTTGAACAGTTCATAATTAAGATTGCTTACTCCGCTTCCGACGGTCAGCGTTTTAAGCTGCGTTGCATAGAAAAACGCGCTTTCACCGATCGTTTTCACCGAATCGGGTATTATAATATTTTCCGCGTCTGTTTCGGACCAGATAATACCGACAACGGGTTTTCCGTCTATTTGCGAGGGTATTTCCACGGATTTTTGCCCCGAAATCCTGTACCCGGTTATATATAATCCGCCGTCCTGCTCAAAATATTCAAACGGGGATCCGGGCTGCATTTCAACCTTACCTTCGACTGACAGGTCTAAGTAATGCAGCGTGAAACGGTTATCTCCGCCGACGGTCCAGGGGGAATTTTCCTGGTCGCTTGTAATATGTGCCCGCGTTTCCGTATCGGATGATGCTATGAATGATTTGCCGTCTTTATCGGTTACGCGGAACATGACCCTGGGCACATTATATATCAGGTCGCCGTTTGCATTTTCGTAGCAATTCTGATTTTCGGTTACCGGGTCTACCTGAAGAATTTCGAGTATGCGGTACGGCGAGTCGATAATTTCGACCTCAAAGGTTGCGGTGTAACCCAAAAGGTTTGCCGTTACGGTATGTTTACCGACATCCCAGGGGGTTTCCGCACTCTGATCGTCCGAATAAGATATTGTATATGATTTGTTGTTATAGTAAAGCCAGTTGCCACCGTCTTCTAACCTTTTTCCGTTTTTAAGCGTTATTATACACTTAACGGAATCATAGCTGTATTTATAGTAATTGACGTAATTTCCGGTTGCCGAATCGTAGGATGAAACCATATTTCCGCCGTTATTTTTGATAATTACGGTGTTTTCAAACTTTACGTCTGCAACCACGGTTTCAACAATTTCCACAGGGCAGTCGGCAGTATAGCCCATAATTGTTGCTTTTGCCGTGTGTGTTCCGATGCCCCAGGGGTTTTGGACGCTTTGGTCGTCAGAATAATTCGGGGTGTAGTATGAGCCGTTATAACTTATACTGCCCGATTCACCCGATTTAAGTGTTGTCCCGTCCGCGAGTGTGACGGTGTAATTTTTGCAGCTGTAGCCGGAATATTGGCAGTATTCCTCAAAATCGGAGGTTTCCGGATTGTACCGGCCGGAGGTGTATCCGTCAAGCCCCTCAATCAGCTGCACGGTTTCAAATTCCGCGCTGACAACCGGCGTTTTTACAACTTCAAATTCAAAAGCCGCAGTATATCCGAAAAGGGTTGCTGTAACGGTATGCTTTCCGACGCCCCAGGGATTTTGGACGCTTTGGTCGTCGGAATATGTCGGGTAATATTCCTGCCCCTTGTAGCTGATTCTCCCGTTAGATGATTCCAGACTTTTGCCGCTTTTTAACGTCACGGTATATTCGGGATAAAAATTGGCTACGTTATATTTGTAGTAACTGACTGTTTCTCCGGTTTCGGGATTATTTTCCGTTACCGTATAGCCGTTTGTCTGTTCAATTGCGGAAACAGGTTTGAATTCAATTTTCGCAACATCTTTCGCAGCGTCTGCGGCGGTGTCCGCTGCCAAAACGGTCAACGGTAATTGCGTGACCGCCAACAACACCGCAAATAACACTGCCAGATATTTTCTTGCTCTTTTCACAAAACCACTCCTTTTATTAATTGTGTATATTACAAACCTCGGGTAAAGAATCCGAGGCAAAGTACCCCATATCTATGCGGCTGCATTTTTGGGAAATCAGCATACCGCTTTCGCAGCAATATGCCGCCTTTTTTATTGCGGAACAGTTCGGGAACTGCTGCTTTTCGCCTTTCGGGAAGCCGCTTACCGCATTTGAAAACACTTCGCAGCTGCGGTTAGCGGACAATGCCGTTCCGTGCCAGACGGCGCAGGAGTATTCGGGGGTAAAACCGACAAACCAGTTGCCCGAATCCCCGGTGCCTGTCTTTCCGCCGACTGCGATACCGTCGCAAGCCGCTTTTTCACCGGTTCCTCCCGCCGAGACGACGTTTTGAAGCAATTTATTCATAATGTACGCCGTTGAACTTTTTATGACCTGATGCGCTTCGGCTTTGTATTCGTAAATTACCGTTCCTTTTTTATCGGTGATCTTCAAAACCGTGTGCGGCTTTGTGTAAAAACCGCCGTTTGCAAAGGTTTGATAATATCCCGCCATATCCGCAGGGCTGACGCCGCCGTTCAGGTAGCCGAGAGCAACGTTACCGATGACTTCATCCTCGCCGTAGGTCTTTTCTTTCCCTTTTTCATAAGGCAGTGTAAGTCCCCAGGTATCCTCCATAAATTTTACGGAGTCGGCTACAGTTACCTTTTGCATACATCTCACAGCCACCGTGTTAAGCGAAGTCTTTAACGCATATGCCAGTGTTGTGTTCTTGTGCGAATAAGTGCCGGTCGCATTGGCGGGCCAATCCGACAGTTTACCGTTTTTTTCGGGTATTTTTTTAATAGGTTCATCCGGAAATACAGAAGACCAGTCGGCTTTTCCGCTTTCAAGCGCAGGCGTGTAAACACACAGCGGTTTAAACGAAGAATAGGGCGGAGTTTTTTCGGTCGCGCGGTTGTAAAATTCGCCGCTGTTTTTTCCCGCGCTGTATAATGTCAGTAAATTGCCTTCAAGATCTGTTACGGCACAACCGAAATCAAGTTGTTCGCATTCAAGGTTTTTGTATGCCTTGTCGACCGAATCATACACCGTACCGTCAAACGCCGTTGTTATAACACATTCGGAACTTAATAAATACTTGCGCGCCTCCTCGGTGCTGCAATTTTGCAGCTCCGCCACTATTTTTTCACTTTCTTCAATCACGGTTTCAACATAAGCGCGGTACCGATTTTTTGCAAGTTCGGTTCCGTCCTCTGATATTGTTTTAAGCGCGGCGATCTTTTCGCCGTTTCGGTCGGTTACTGCCAGGTTACCCGTAATATTTTCGGAACAGGCAGTGAAAAGTGCGGCCTGTGCAAGCAGACATATTGCAAGCGCCGACGCGATTATTGCTTTTTTCATTGCCGATCATCCTCCGATTTTATGTAATCTTCAACGTCATCCGGCAATCGCACGGTAGGTTGGTCTTTAATTTTTTTGCCCAGACTGCTTAGGTGCTTGTTCGCAGTATGCACCGCTTCTGCTGTGTTTTCCAATTCCCGAAGGCATATTTCGGCGCTTGCCTGATCCCCTGCCTGCCGATACAGGCGAATTCCCGTTATAAGCATATAACTGTATTCTTTATATTCATCATATGCAAACGGGGCGTTGCGGAATATTTGATTTTTTATTTCCATCAGTTGCTCAAAATCGCCGTTGGAATACGCAATGTGAGCCTTTGCACTGTAGGCGACGGTTACATATTCATTTCGGTCCAGGATATCATCCGCAAGTTCTTCGGCGTCGCCGTCACTGCTTTTTTTAATAAGCAGTTGTGTTTCATTTCGTGTGTCCCACGGGTAGAGCGAATATGCCGCCGCACAATCGCCGAAATGCGCCAGCCCGAGCGCTATGCCGAAATACAGGCAAACTATACTCATCATTACGCTGATTCCCGCTACCAAACTTCCGTCCCCTATAACAAGGTGCTTTCCGGTTTTATAATCGCAAAACAGCAACAGCAGCATGAAAACGGCTGCGAATTGCAGGTCGAAGTCAAAACAACCGTGCAGGAACATAACAGACAGAATCACGCGCACATAAAGCGGTTTGTTTTTGCCGAAAACGGATTTTATCACAGCGGCGGCAAGCAGCAGCGCCGGGATCCAGCCGACATCAAGCATTAACTGCAAAAAGTCGTTATGGACAAACATAACGGAATAGACGCCGCTTTGTATAGACTGCTGGATGTAATAATACCCCATATACCCAAGTCCGAACGGGTGGCGCAGAATTACAGGAAAAGCGTCCCTAAAATACAGAAGTCTGCCTACAAATGTGCTTTCGTTAAGGGAGATATTAAAAAGTCTTTCAAATATCGCCGTTTTTTCCGAAAGCAGGATGTATGCTGCCGCAACGGCAGCCAATCCCGCTATGACGGCAATTACCGCCCATTTTGCACGGCTTCTTTTCATTGCAAATATCATAACTGCGTTTGACGCGACCGCCAGCATAAAGACGGTGCGGCTGCCGGAGTACAGAATTCCGAAAACCAGTATAGCCGTAACCGCGATATCAAACCATTTCAACCTTTCGCGGGAGATCAGCAGGAGTTCGGCAACTAACGCGAAAAGCGCAAATGTGTTGGAATATTGAAAAAATCCCGCTAAGCGCCCCGCTACCGAAAAGTAATTTTCCAGAGCGGGAATCTGCATACCGATTGCCGAAACGACCGTCATAAACGCGGCTGAATACGGCAGGGTAAGCCGCACCTTTTCGGCATCTTCGGTTTGGAACAGAACCAAAAGATACAAAAAAATCGGGAGAAATTTTATAAATCCGATAAGCGCCATACCGCTGTCCACAGCCCAGAATGCCGTCACGCCGTAAAAAAAGACTATGGAAATAACTGCGGCAGAGGTAATGTTCAGGTAAATGTTCAAAGGTTTGCCTTTTGCGCCCCTGCCTATAAGCCAAATAAGCATAATAACCGAAACAATGCAGGAAAGATATTCGTGAAAAGTGCCGACAAGCAGCAAACTTACACTCAGTGTTAATTCCGCAAAGCTTATAGTTTTAATTTTTTCCGTCGTATTTCTCACCCTCCGAAAACAGTCAGCACCCGTAAAAATTGCACGGGGCAGCGTTTGTATTTTTTACAAAACACGCATCCTGCGCGCATTGTATAACGATATACTACTTCAATATAAGAGTATACTACAAGGGAAGAAAAGTCAAGTATAATGACATAAATATACAATATACGATAATATAAATAATTTTGTTGTAAAAACGGAGAGTATGATGTATAATATTATATAATGTTTAAATTATGCGCAGGTGTAAATTCAACAAATGGATATTGCTTATTTGGATAACAGTTCAACAACAAAACCGTGCGAAACCGCCGTTAAGTATGTGAATGACGCCGTAACGGCAAATTGGGGGAATCCATCGTCGCTGCACAAATTGGGCATTTCGGCGGAAACCGTACTTTCGGATACAAGAAAAGCGGTTGTCTTGCTGCTTTCCTGCAAGGAAAACGAAGTATATTTTACAAGCGGCGGAACCGAATCAAACAACATTGCCCTGTCGGGGGCGGCGCACGCTCTTAAAAGGCGCGGAAACCGCATTGTAACAACCGCGGTTGAGCATCCGTCGGTGCTTGAAACCTGCCGCGCCCTCCAAAAAGAAGGGTTTGAGGTTGTTTATGTGAAGCCGGAAAACGACGGCTGCATTTCTGCCGAAAAAATTGCGTCGGCTGTGAATAAGGATACTGTTCTGATATCAGTTATGCTTGTAAATAACGAGACAGGGGCGATATTCCCGGTTGAGAAACTTCGCGGCATTGCAAATTCGGCAGGCGCGCCTGCGCTGATACACTGCGACGCTGTGCAGGCGTTCGGCAAAATCCCGACATCCGTGAAAAAGCTTGATGTTGACCTTTTATCGGCAAGCGCGCATAAAATTCACGGAATCAAGGGCTGCGGTCTGCTTTATAAATCGGAAAAAGCGCATATTTTGCCGCTTACTTACGGCGGACATCAGGAAAGCGGACTCCGTTCCGGAACCGAGAGTGTGCCGGCAATAGCAGGATTTTACGGTGCACTTAAAGAACTTGATATAAACAATTCGTTAAACCGTGTAAAAGATTTAAACGACTGCGCCAGGGCAAAACTGTCAAAAATTGACGGAGTTATATTTAATTCGCCGGGCGGCGCGTTGCCGTACATACTTAACGTATCGTTGCCCGGCTACCGTTCGGAAACGGTTTTGCATTTTCTTGAAAGCAAAGGAATATTTGTTTCAAGCGGCAGCGCCTGCGCTAAAGGCAGGGGCAGTTATGTGCTGAGCGAAATGGGGCTCGGAAACAGTGAAACCGACAGTGCGATACGCCTGAGTTTTTCGCGGTATAATACCGAAAATGATATAGACAGGCTCTGCGCCGCTTTAACGGAAGCGAAAAAATCGCTTAGATCGTCGGACAGGCATTCTAAACTTGATAAATTACGGAGATAACTATGCGTGAAATTATTTTAATTAAAAACGGCGAACTTGCACTTAAAGGGCTTAACCGCGCCACTTTTGAATCGGTGCTGGTTAAAAACATTAAAATGCACCTTCATTCGCTCGGTAAAACGGATATCAAACGCTCGCAATCCACAATAAGCATTGAGCCTGTTGCGGAGGATTACGATTTTGACGAGGCGCTGAGCCGTATGCAGAAAGTTTTCGGAATTGCGGCGTTCCAGCGCGCCGCCGTTGCCGAAAAGAATATGGAAGATATACTGGAAAAATGCGCTCCCTACCTTAAAGATCAGCTGGCAAACGCAAAGACATTTAAGGTTGAGGCTAAGCGTTCCGATAAAAAATTTCCGCTAAAATCACCGGAAATATGCAAAGAAGTAGGGGGCAAGCTGCTTTCGGCATATCCTCACCTTAAAGTTGATGTTCATAACCCCGACGCTACCGTGGTCGTTGAAGTGAGGGACAGTGCGGCTTACATCCGCTGCGGACAGGTTAAAGCGGCGGGAGGTATGCCTGTCGGGACGGCGGGCAAAGCGGCAATACTTATTTCGGGCGGGATCGACAGCCCGGTTGCGGCTTGGATGATGGCAAAACGCGGTTTGCGCCTTAACGCTATACACTTTGCAAGCCCCCCGTATACCAGCGAAAGAGCCGAATTAAAGGTTAAATCGCTGTTATCGCGTGTTGCGGAATACAGCGGCGAGATCAGGTTAACGATCGTCCCGTTCACGGAAATACAGGAACAGATAGCGGATAAATGCCCGGAGGAATTTTTCACCTTGATTATGCGCCGCTTTATGATGCGCATATCGGAGAGAATAGCAAGGTCATATGATTGCGGCGCGCTTATTACGGGTGAAAGCCTCGGTCAGGTGGCAAGCCAGACTCTGCCCGCACTCGCAACGACGGACGCAGTTTGCGGTATGCCGGTGTTCAGACCGCTTATAGGTATGGATAAAGACGAGATCATCCGCATTTCAAGAAATATTGACACATTCAATACGTCCATTGAACCGTATGAGGATTGCTGCACGGTATTTACCCCAAAACACCCCAAAACGCGCCCCACTGTTGCACAGTGTACAGAGGCGGAAAAGAATTTGGATATTGAAGGGCTGATCGACCGTGCTGTAGACGGTGCAAATGTAAGTTACATAAAATAATAAAAACCAATTAATTTTTGAGAGGTTACTTTCATGCCGGAAATCAAAAACAGTTTTGAAAATTCAAATGGATGCTATGCTACTCATTCTGTAAATATCGCTGGACTTGACAGTGCAGAGATAATTAAAAAACTCGGCGGATTGTGGTCTGGGAACAGGGAACACCTTAAATTATACGAAAACGGCGGTTGTTATTCCCTTGAATTTAAAGCATACGGCAGCACTGCCGACGAATGTGCCAGAAAAAGCGGTTATGCGGTAGCAAATATTAAGAACAAACTTAAAGGTTACGCTTACGCGGTTGACGGTTTACCGATCGCCGAGCATATTGTCGGTGAGTTAAAGGAAAATCACACTGTTATATCAACCGCCGAATCCTGTACAGCCGGACTTGTTTCCGCTGCCGTTACCGATGTAAGCGGCGCTTCGCAGGTATTCGAGGCAGGCGTGGTTACTTATGCTGACGAAATAAAGACCGACAGGCTCGGTGTTAACGCCGCAACAATTGAAAAATACGGCGCAGTCAGTGCCGAAACAGCCGCTGAAATGGCTTACCGTGTGCGTAAACTTGCAGGTTCGGACATAGGGCTTTCGGTTACCGGAGTCGCCGGTCCCGACCCTGTGGAAAATAAGCCGGTTGGGTATGTATGCTTCGGCTTGTGTGACGGTGAAATGGTTTGGACAAGCATTGCAAGATTTAACATTGACGGATGCGGCGATGTGCGTAAATTTGTGCGTGAGCATTCGGTTTCCGTTATTCTTAATATGCTCAGAAGATATGTTGAAAATGATCCTGAATTTTTTGTGCTCGGTTCGGCAATTGATGAAAAGTTAACGGTCTTCGACGCTTTTTCGGATGAAACGCGGCAGTTTGATTATATCCCCAAACTCTCGTTTAATGAGGTCGACGCGGAGGCTGCGGAGGGTAATGCTGATGCAAAAATATCCCGCGATGAAAAAAAGCCTGCCGGAGAACGCAAAAAGAAAAAACCGCTGTATAAGCAGATCATCCCGTGGAAAGGCGATAAGGTTACCGATATTATTTTAAAGATAGTGTTGATTGCCGCAATTATTACTTTTATCGTTTCGGCGCTGTACATAGGCAACTATTTTTACAACAGCCGCACTCAGCAAAAAATTATTGATAACGCAAAGACTATGATAGCCGATACTGACGAGGTGAATTCGGAAACCTCCACATATTCCAAGTTTGATAAACTGGTTGAACAGAACAAGGATTTTATCGGCTGGATCACAATACCCGGAACAAATGTGGATAATCCCGTTTATCAGACCGATAATGACAACTATTACATAAACCACAATATGAACCGTGAAAAAAACTCTCACGGCGCCCTGTTTATGGGCAGCGATTGTGCGGTTTCCGCCGAACTTCGCAGTTCGAACCTTACAATATACGGTCACAGTATGAAAGACGGGACGATGTTCGGAACGTTAAAAAGGTATCGAAAGCTTGATTTTTACAAGCAAAATCCGACCTTTGAGTTCCAAACGCTGTATTCGCCCGAGGAAACCTATAAGATTTTTGCGGTTATGGTTACCAATTCAACACCGGAGCAGGACGACGGCTATGTTTTTGATTATACGATTCCGGATTTTCCGAATGACAGTACATTTAATGCATGGGTCAGCGATGTTAAGGATCGCAGTTTTTGGAATATACCGGTCGATGTTGAGCCGACCGATAAACTTGTGACCCTTTCGACCTGTGATTATGATTTTGACGGCGCGAGACTTGTAATATTTGCGCGCGCAACCAGGCAGGATGAGGATGCTTCGGTTGATGTTGAAAACGCGGCTAAAAATACAGATCCGGATATGCCGCAGGGCTGGTATGACGCAAAAAAATAAACTAAGGGCAGTGTGAACTATGGGCAAGGATATGAAATTAGAGGTAATATATTACCGCCTGAATTCCGATGTTAAACTGGAATTCGGTCTGCACGGCGATTATCCGCTCAGATTGCTGACCGATTCCTGCAACGACCCGAAAGACTTTTTACATTCGCTTAAAAGGGCGGTTCAGAGAAGCGCGGTTATAATAACCGTCGGCGGATTTAATTATGATTGTTATCTTCCGTCAATACTGGCGCTTTCCGTCGGCAGGGGGACAGTGGATCTTGACTTGCAGAAAAACGGCATATTAAATATTGACTGCCCCGCCATAATACCCGATAACTCATACCCGATAGTTATGAACGGAACATTTTGCGGCTGTGTTCTTGAAAGCGGACCGCAGAGTATAATAATGCTTACCGACAATAAGCGGACAAGGCTGGACGTTATTCAAAAACTTATTGTCCCGTACCTTACGGAACATTATAATTATTATGAGAGGTGACGTTGTTATGAAAAAGATAAGATCGACGCTTGCAATACTGCTTATCGCCGCAATTACATCGACTTTGCTTTTTATAAACAGCGCTGTTGCGGTTACTTATCCGGTAACGGGGGTTATTTCAAGAATCGACGGTGCGGCGATTTATGACGGCGCGGGAACATACACCCACTCGCGCATCGCAGGTCTTAACTACGGTACGCAGGTTACTGTGATAGGTGAAGAAAAGGACAGCGACGGCGACCTTTGGTACATAATAAAATTCGGAACAAACAACTCGCAAACAGGGTATGTTTACAGCGGCAGGTGTTCATTGCAGACCCAGAGCGAACCATCGGAAGATGCAAACGGCGTTATAACCGCATCAGACGGTGCCGCGGTATATAACGGTGCCGGAACAAAGGACCATACGCAGATAGGTAAACTCAATTACGGTGACAATGTTTATGTTGTGGGTTCTGAGATCGACTGGGAAGGCGATAAATGGTACAAGATTCGTTACGGCAACGGTTACGGTTATGTCTACAGCGGAAGGTGCGCCTTAAAAACTACCGATGTGCCCGACGGTGATATGAAAGGCCTTATAATTGCGTCAAACGGTGCCGCGGTCTATAACGGCGCAGGGACAAAGGACCACACCCAGATAGGTAAACTTAATTATAACGATACGGTTGCCATTGTCGGTTCCGAGATTGACTGGGAGGGCGATGAGTGGTATAAGATACGTTACGGCAGCGGTTACGGATATGTTTACAGCGGAAGATGCAAAAGAGTACCAACTATAGTGGAGGATGATTCGTTTAACAGTTATCTGGATTCGCAAGGTTTTCCGGAAAGTTATAAAAATTCCTTAAAACAGTTACACGCACTTTATCCTAATTGGAAATTTAAAGCACTTAATACCAATTTGGACTGGAACACGGTGCTGAACGGCGAAACATCTCTTGCAAGAAGCCTTATACCGTCGTCCTGGTCGGATTCTTATAAATCATATGAAAGCGGCTGTTACGATTGGAACACAGGCAAATTTATAGCCTATGATTCGGGCGGCTGGGTCAATGCGTCACGGGAAACCGTAGCGTATTATATGGACCCGAGAAACTTTCTTGATGATGTTTATGTGTTCCAGTTTCTCTCTTTGTCATATTCCTCAACCGAAACCAAATCGTCTGTTTCTTCAATTTTGCAGGGAACATTTATGGGCGGCGCATACCCCGGAGGATTATCCGATTCCTCGTCATTCCCGACCTATGCCGACGCATTTATGTCCGCGGCGTCCGGTTCGGGAGTCAGCGCGTATCATTTGGCTTCTCGCGCTGTGCAGGAACAGGGAACACCCGGCACACAGTTAGGGCTTGGAACGGTTGCGGGATATAACGGGTATTATAATATTTTCAACTACGGAGCTTCGGGTAACGGGGAGACGGCAATTCTTCAAAACGGTGCAAAATATGCTCAAAATAACGGTTGGACAACGCCGTATAAATCCATTCTCGGCGCATCTAAAAAAATTGCGTCAAACTACATAAATAAAGGTCAGGTAAACGTTTATCTGCAAAAATTTGATGTTGTTGACGGGGGCAACGGTTACTACGCCAACCAATATATGCAAAATATAGCCGCGCCGAGCAGCGAATCTATGAAAACCAAAAAGGGTTACACATCTTCACAGTTGAATTCGCTGCCGCTTGAATTTACCATACCTGTGTATAATAATATGCCTGCCGCAGCCTGTGCAAAGCCGGCAAACTCGGGCAATAACAACAACTTTCTTTCCACACTCAGCGTAAGCGGATATTCAATAGGTACGTTCGATCGGTATAAATATTCTTATGAACTTGTGGTTGACGGCGGCGTTTCAAGTATTAACGTCAATGCGGTCGCAAGCGACGGCAGCGCAAATATATCGGGTAACGGTCAGCGGGCGCTCAATTACGGCGCAAATAACATCACCGTAACCGTAACGGCAAGCAACGGGCTGCAAAAACAATATACCATTTCGGTGTACCGTAACGGTTCCGAGCCTGCAAAAGTTCCGCTCAAAAGCAGTAAATACAGCGTAGGCAACTATATAACACGCGTAGCCGTGGGCACTTCGGTTAACGACTTTATGTCGGGGTTGACCTCCGAAATCGGGACAATAAAACTTTATAATGCCGGAGGTGCCGAAAAAACATCGGGCACTATGGCAACGGGCGATGTTGTTAAGGTATATGCGAACGGTGCCGAACAGGCGCAATACCCTGTTGTTATATACGGTGATACAAACGGCGACGGTGTTATAAACACCCTTGATCTTCTGCGCGGACACAAACACGTTTTGGGCGTAATTAAACTGACGGATGCGCAACTTGCGGCGCTTGATATAAATAAAGACGGTGCTTACAACACCCTTGACCTGCTGCGCGGACAAAAGTATATACTCGGCTTTATTTCCGATATTCAGAATTAGTCAAGGGGGAGTGGCATATATGAAATTCATCAGGAAGTTGTTTGTTACGGCGGTCGTTCTTGCTATGCTGCTTTGCTCTTTCACCGTAGCCGTTTCGGCGGCAACCGCGTCAATATCGGTTTCATCAAAATCACCTACGGTAGGGTCGAATATTACCGTTTCGATTAATTTCAGCGGCGGCTCAATTTACGCTACCGAAGGTGAACTGTCCTATAATTCTGCGGTTTTACAGTACCTGTCGGGCAGTGATACAAACGGTGCTTCAGGTGCGATTAAATTTTCAAATTATCAGGGCAGAACATCATACTCCATAAGTTTTAAGGTTATCGGCGTAGGTACTTCAAATTTAGTTCTTTCGAATTGCTTTATAGCCGATTTTGATGAGCAGATTATAGGCAGACCGTCCGCCTCAACCTCAATAAGCGCCGTGGCGTCGGGCGGCAGCGCAACCCAAAAATCTTCGAATGCACTTTTAAAAGGGCTTAAAATTTCCGGCGGGACGCTTACGCCTGCTTTTTCGTCAAATATTTTCACATACAACGCTACCTTGCCGAACTCAACTTCGGTTATGCTTGTTACGGCATACACCGCCGATACAAAGGCAAAATGGACGGTTGAGGGCGACAAAAATATGAAGGTCGGCGCAAACAAACGCGTGGTAGTTGTCACGGCGGAGGACGGAACCGTTAAGCGCTATACAATAAATGCCGAGCGGCTTAATGAGAACGGAACGGTGAGTTCGTCACAGGTTACAAGTTCGGAAACGCAGCAAACAGAGCAGGCGGCGCAGCAGAATAAAGTAACTGCCAATATAAACGGAGACGATTACACGGTAAACCTAAGCCCCGAAAAATACACGGTTGCGGGATTTACGCTTCAATCCGCCGAATACGGCGGAAAAGAAATTCCCATATTTAAAAGTGAAAGCGGAGTCCGCCTGGCTGTTTTAACCGCAAGTGACGGCAGCGAAGGGTTATATCTTTTAAGCGATGATAATATATCTTTTGTAAGGGCGGAAAGCGTTAAATTGTCCGGTAAGGATTATCTTTATATCGGCGTACTTGAAAATTCCGATACAGATACCGAAAAGATGTCGAAACAAAACAAGACTGTTGCAGGGGCAGAGCGTGAGGTGTATTTGCCCGATTCGGCTGCCCAAAACAGTGCGGTTGTATGCTTTTACGCAATAAATGAAAAAGGCGAACTGAATTTATATTATTATGATATTGAGGGAGATTTTCTGTTCCCGTATTCCGACATTACCGCAGGCAAAACAATTGTAAAAACCGAAAACAAGACTGCAGATAAATCCGAAAAATTAAATGATATGCTTTTTAAAATTTCGCTTATAGTTTCGGCGGCATTGTTTGTAACGGTTATAATTTTACTTGTTTTGCTTATTTCGGCAAACAATAAAAAACGCAAAGAACGGTATGATTTTACTCCGCCGTATATAGATCAGGACGAACTCAAATTTTAGCAGAGGTGTATTTATGATTGATAATATTATCGAGTCATTTAAAAACGTATTTTCGCCGGAGGTAATAATATTTATTATTTCAATGTGTCCGATTCTCGAACTGCGCGGCGGGTTGATTGCGGCAGCAATACTTAAAGTGGATCTTTTGGTCGCGTTCCCTATATGTGTTTTGGGCAATATGTTGCCGATACCGCTTATACTGCTGTTCATTCGCCGTATAATAGAGTGGCTTAAACATTTTAAAAGGCTTAATAAACTTGCGGTATGGATTGAAAACAAAGCAAACGCAAAATCGGGCAATGTCGGCAAATATATGGTATGGGGACTGTTTATCTTTGTCGGAATCCCGTTGCCCGGCACGGGCGCATGGACCGGTGCCTTGGTTGCGGACGCACTTAACATAAGGATGAAACGCGCACTTCCGGCTATATTTGCGGGCGTTGTTATGGCAGGTGTTATAATATCGCTTGTTTCATACGGATTGTGGGATATAATAGTAGGACTTTTTAAATAATAAGCGGGGTATTTTAATGCCGAAAATTATGGTAGGAATGAGCGGCGGGGTTGACAGTTCGGTCGCCGCCGCCGTTTTAATGGATATGGGGTATGAGGTTTGCGGCGCTACGCTGCGCCTGCATGACGAATCGACCGAAATCGAAGAACTGCACACCTGCTGTTCGCTTAATGATGTGCTTGACGCGCGCAGCGTATGCGACGATTTGGGAATACGCCATTACGTTTTTAATTTTAAAGAACGGTTTGACGAAAAGGTGATTAAAAAATTCGTAAACGAATATCTTTGCGGCAGAACCCCCAACCCCTGCATTGATTGCAATAAATACATTAAATTTGATAAAATGCTCGAAAGGGCGCAATTGCTCGGTTGCGATATGATTGCAACCGGTCATTATGCCGTTACGGGGTTTGATGAGAAAACCGGTCGGTATTTTTTAAAAAAATCGGCGGATAAAAACAAAGACCAGAGTTATGTCCTTTACGGTATGACGCAGGAACAGTTAAAACGCACCGTCTTTCCGCTCGGTGAAATGACCAAGGACAGGGTCAGGAAAATTGCCGAAAAACACGGGTTCGTGAATGCCGCAAAACCCGATAGTCAGGATATCTGCTTTGTCCCGTCGGGCGATTATGTTTCGTTTATTGAAAAGTATACGGGCAAACCGCTGCAAAAAGGCAAATTTATAAGCAAAAACGGCGATGTTTTGGGCTGTAACCGCGGTTATCCCGCCTATACAATAGGTCAGCGCAAAGGACTTGGAATAGCCCTCGGAAAGCCGCAGTATGTCGTTTCAACCGACCCGCTGAACAACACGGTTACTCTGTCGGACGAACAGGACCTGTTTGCTGATACTGCGGTCGTCACGAATTGCAATTTCATTTCAACCGAAAAATTGACCGAACCTATGCGTGTGGCGGCAAAAATCAGATACCGCCAACCCGAACAAAGCGCAACAATTTCGCCGCTCGATAACGGGGATGTGCTTTTAAAATTCGATACACCTCAGCGCGCCGTTTCACCGGGACAAGCCGCCGTGTTTTATAATGGCGATTTCGTGGTCGGCGGGGGAGTGTTGAAATAAAATTACGGAGGACTTAGATATGTTTGAACAAGTAGTGGCTCAATTGAAAAAGCATAATATGTCGGTTTATTGCGTAAAGAACAGGGCGGAAGCGCTTGAAACCGTTAAAAAATTGCTGAATATCGGCGATACTGTCGGCACTGGCGGTTCTGCTACGCTTAATGAATGTGGCGTTTTGGAACTTTTGAGAAACGGGGATTATAATTTTCTTGACAGATATGCCGCCGCTGACCGCGGGGAGGTTGAGGAAATTATGCACCGCTGCTTTACGGCTGACGCATATATCTGCTCATCAAACGCCGTTACCGAAGACGGATATTTGTATAATGTTGACGGTAACTCAAACCGTGTTGCCGCCATACTTTACGGCCCTAAAAGCGTAATTATGGTGGTTGGCAAAAATAAAATCGTTAAGGACATTCCTGCGGCAATAAACAGGGTTAAAACAACCGCCGCGCCGCCCAACAGCAAGCGCCTTAACTGCAAAACATACTGTGCCGAAACCGGCATCTGTGTCGCCGCGGACGAAGATTTCCTTACCGACGGTTGTTCGTCACCCGACAGGATCTGCTGTAACTATGTTTTTTGCGGACCGCAACGGCAAAAAGGCAGAATAAAAGTAATTTTGGTTGACGAAAACTTAGGATATTAATGGTGAATGTATGCGTAAAATTTTTTCTGTAATTTCTGTTGTCCTTACCCTTGCAATGTTGGCTGCCGCGCTTAACATTACGGCGGTTTTTGCGGAGTCGGACGCTAACCGCTGCGGCGAAAATGTTTATTATTCCGTTAACGGAAACGGCGCGCTGCGAATATACGGTAAGGGGAAAATGTATGATTACACGGGGAATTCTCCGTTTGCGGAAAACGGCAATATAACATCTGTGACCGTTGAAAACGGCGTTACTTCCGTCGGTATCTGGAGTTTCAGAGACTGTAAAGGTATAACCGAGGTATCATTGTCGGAAAGCGTTGTATCAATAGGTGAAAACGCCTTTGTCGGTTGCGCTTCGATAAAAAATATTTCTATAAAGGGCGCGGTTGAAAAAATAGGCTACGGTGTGTTTTACGGTTGCAAAAATCTTGTATCTGTAACACTCCCCGATACAGTTAAAGAAGTGGGCGAGCGTGCATTCAGTGATTGCAAATCGCTTAAAACGGCTGAACTTGGTGCGGGACTTGAGCAAATCGGTAATTGCGCGTTTATAGGCTGTTCAAAACTTGAAAGCGTTACATTCGGCAACCTGCTAAAAAGCGTCGGTTCGGAGGCGTTCGCCTATTGTTCCGCGCTCACATCTATTGACCTGTCGGACGCCGTTGCATCATTGGGCAACTATGTTTTTCAAAACTGTTCTTCTTTAAAAACCGTAACAGCGGGCGGAAATTCACTGCTGCAAATGGGTGTGGGTTGCTTTTTGAACAGTCCGTGGCTTAATTTGCAGCCGAACGGTCCCATTATCCTCGGCGGCATTCTTTGCGGATACAAGGGTTCGGCGGTAATTCTCGACCTTTCAAAACTTAATATTACGGCGGTTGCCGACTCGGCGTTTAAAAATTCTTCAGTGCAGAAACTGACCGTCGGAAGCAACGTTAAAACCATAGGAAACGGCAGTTTTGAAAACTGCACCAAACTAAAGGAAATAATATTTGAAGAGGGTATCGGGTCTATAGCGGAAAATGCATTTAAGGGCTGCGAAAGTCTTAAAAATGTTGATTTACCGGACAGCCTTAAAACGCTCGGAAGATATGCGTTCAGCGGGTGTACCTCCATCGAAAACGCAACTTTCGGCGCCGGACTTTCACAAATCGGAACTTCACCGTTTGCATATTGCGGTTCTTTAAAGGCTATAAAGGTTGACGGGCAAAACCGTTCGTACACGGATGTCGACGGTGTTGTTTATAATAAAGAGAAAAACGTTCTCGTTCAATCCGTGCTCGGTGCTGAGGGGGGTATGTGCTTAATATCTCCGCTTGTGATACGTATTGACGATTATGAACTCGGATATGAGTCTGAAAACATTATTAAAAGCGGATTTTTTATCCGCGGATACAAGAACACCGCGGCGGAAGGGTACGCCGTAAGTAACGGCATATCTTTCGGTGACCTTTACGGTAACGAAAAGCCCCGAAAAAAGGGCGACCTGAATAATGATGACGATATAACCGCTAAGGATGCAATAATAGTTCTGCGCGCGGACGCGGAAATTATTACCCTTGACGAGCTTGAAACTTCGTTGGGTGATGTAACGGGGGACGGGTATTTAAGTTCTAAGGACGCCATCGGTATTTTAAAAATGGACGCAGGATTTTACGATGATGATTATGACTGGATGAATAATGAACTTACAAAAGAATATTCTTCATCCAAAAATCGGAGTACCAAACCGAGCGAAAAATACGTGTATAAAACCGTCGGCAGTTTTCAATTGGTGGTTAATGTATATTTACCGAAAAAATTAAAGGAAAATAACGCCACCGTTATCTGCCTTGAAGGCAGCGCCTGGAATCCGCAGAATAAAACCGATACTTCTTGGGACGGCAGTTATTTAAGATATTCGGCGCAGTATTTTGCAAATCGCGGATTTATCGGAATTGAGGTCAATTACCGTTCGTTGTACTCGGCTGAAACAAGCGACGTTTGGGACTGTATACAAGACTGTGCGGACGGATATAATTACGTCGTCAATAATCTGCCGTATGTCAATCCCGATAAGGTTGCGCTTCTCGGTGAATCGGCAGGCGGACATATGGCACTTATGATGGAACTGCTCGGTACATATAAAGGCGTCAATCCTCAGGTCGTGGTTGCAATGAATCCGACTATCCATCTCGACGAAGGATATTGCCTGAGGAGCGGTTTGTATAAACTTTCCAAAGATTTTGAGGGGCTGAAAAAAGCGTCCCCGATATATAATATCGGGAAAACCGACGCCAGAATAATAATTACGCAGGGCAGTGCGGACAGCGTTACCCCGGCAAAATATTCGGCGGAGTTTTATAAAAAAATGCGCGAATGCGGAAACGACATTCAGTATGTGCTGTTGGACGGTCAGGAACACTCCTGCCTGTTGTATGATTATATTAATAATGACCATTATATAAACGGCAGTATGCGTAATGTGTATGCGCTTGTGCGCGCAAAACTTTTGCAAAAATAACGGTTGGGACGGGTGAAAATCTATGATTAAAAATTATAAGCATTTGAAAAGCGGAACCGATATACGCGGCTGCGCCTCCGATATATTCGGCAAAAAAGTTGAACTGACAAGGGAAGCGGTAACCAATATTACAAACGGTTTTGTTATGTATTTAACCGATAAACTCGGGCGGCAGGCAAATGATTTGACGGTAGCCGTAGGGCACGATTCACGCATAACGGCGGACGAAATATCCGCGGCGGTTATCGCTGCGCTTACGTCAAGCGGAGTGTCGGTGCTTGACTGCGGTCTGGCGTCTACGCCGGCTATGTTTATGACAACGGTCAAAACAAATGCCGACGCCGCTGTTCAGATAACTGCGTCGCATCATCCGGCGGACCGTAACGGCCTAAAATTCTTTTTGCCCGGCGGCGGACTTGATTCGGAGGATATCGTTCGTATAATCGGCTATGCCGAGAGTTGCGGCGATATAAGTTCGGCAGCCCCGGGTAAAGTCCAAAAAATTGATTTTATGAAAGATTATGCCGATATTCTTTGCGATATGATATGCAAAGCGCTTGGTAAATCCAAAGCGGACAAGCCTTTAAAAGGTTTCCACATAGTGGTTGACGCAGGCAACGGCGCCGGCGGATTTTACGCAACCGACGTCCTTGCCGCGCTCGGTGCGGATACTTCGGGGTCGGTTTGCCTTGAACCGGACGGCAGATTTCCGAATCATATCCCAAACCCCGAAGACAAGGGTGCAATGGAAAGTATTAGGAACGCAGTCCTTAATTCCGGCGCGGAACTCGGCGTTATTTTTGATACCGATGTTGACCGCGCAGGCTGTGTTGACGCTAATGGCGATGAGATAAATCGCAATCGGCTTATCGCGCTTGCAGCCGCAATCACGGTTGAAGATCATCCGAATGCAACCATTGTTACCGACAGCGTAACAAGCGACGGACTTAAAGAATTTATCGAAAAGGAACTCGGCTGCCATCACCACAGGTTTAAACGCGGATATAAAAACGTTATAAACGAGGCGCAGCGTCTTTGCGCGGACGGGATCGACGCACCGCTTGCAATCGAAACTTCGGGTCACGCCGCGCTTAAAGATAATTATTTTCTTGATGACGGCGCTTATCTGATGACCCGGATTATTATAAAAGCGGCGCAAATGAAAGAGCAGGGCAGGTCGATTGAAGACCTTATTTCAAAACTCAAATGCCCCAAAGAGTCGGATGAGTTGCGATTTAATATTACATGTGACGATTTTAAGGAGTACGGCGCAAAGGTAATAACGGAATTTGAAAAATTCTTTAAAAACCGTGAAGGATGGGAAATTGCCGATGATAACCGCGAAGGCATCCGCGTTTCCGATAACGGCGGCTGGGTGCTTTTAAGAATGAGCGTTCACGACCCGATAATGCCGATGAATGTTGAAAGTGACCGCGAAGGCGGCGTATCCGAAATTCTTAAAACAATTAAACCCTTCTTTGAAAAGTGTGATAAACTTGATATCTCACCGTTTGATGTAAGGAATATATGACGGATTTGTAAAATCGGTTTCGACTCTCCTCGGCTTAAAGCCGAGAGGAACCGAACCGCCCGCGCCTGAAAGGCAAAAACTGCGGTGCGTGATTTGCTTTGCCGAAAATATAATGCAGATACAGGGCAAAATATAAAATAAAATTGTTGACATATCACGCCGCAAAGTGTATAATAGTGAATGTTCATAAATGCCGGTGTGTTGGAATTGGCAGACGA
>CAVKHV010000028.1:0-21253 GCA_963656085.1 Agathobacter sp. | reverse complement strand
TCTCTCCCTCCGTCACGGCTACGCCGTGCCACCTCCCTCGTCAGAGGGCGGCAAGAGTCTGTGCTTACCGTCAGCCCGCAAGCTGCCATTCACCACATCTAATGTCTAACGTCTACAGTCTAATGTCTAGAACGCTAAGGTCAGTAAAGGTCAAACTATTTTGCAAAAAGTTGCATTTTTTGCTTGACAAAGTGAAAAAAGGGGGGTATATTATACTTGTTAGCACTCATAGAGTGTGAGTGCTAAACGCACGGACATTCAGGGAGGCGAGGTAACGATGGAACTGAGTCCGCGAAAGAGGGCAATTTTGTCCGAGATAATTCGTTCTTATATAAGCACGGGCGAGCCGGTCGGCTCGAAATACCTAAGCGGACGGCTTGATTTCAATGTTTCATCCGCCACACTCCGCAATGATATGAGCGAACTTTCGGAACTGGGGCTTCTGGAACAGCCGCACACTTCCGCCGGCAGAATTCCCACCAACCGCGGCTACCGCGTTTTTGTCAATGATTTGATGGATCGCCGCCCCGTAAGCAACGAGATAAAATCGTCAATAGACGCGATGCTTTCCAAAGCGGCGGGCGACCCCGAACACCTTATGTCGGTCGCGGGCATACTGCTTTCCGACCTTACGGGTCTGCCGGCGATAATTTCATCGGCGGCAAACGACGAGGCGTACATTCGCCGCGCGGAACTGATACCGATGGGGCGCCGAATGGTTATGATAGTGCTCATAGCGTCGGACGGAACGGCTAAAAGCCGTGTTTGCCGCATAAGCGCGGATATAACGCCGCAAATGCTTTCAAGGTTTGACCGTGTCCTTTCCGCAAATGCGGTCGGGTCGCAGATAAGCGAATTCACCGCCGCAATGCTTCGCAAAATAATTGCCGACGCAGGCGATTTTGCGGTGGCTATGACGCCGGTTGCCGGCGCGGTATTTGAAATGACCGAAGAAATGCACACCAAACGCCTCTCGGTCAAAGGGGAATCAAACATTCTTTCCTGCTACCGCAGCCGCGAGGAGGCGCAGTCGATGCTGGACGCAATTTCGCAAAGCAGCCGCCTGCTTGAAGTTATCGAGAATATGAATATGCCTATCGGCGTAATCTTCGGCGACAGCACCGGCATTGACGAATTAAAACCGTCCAATATGATCATTGCCAAATACGGCAGCAGCATTTCGGGCGGCAGGATAGGCGTTTTAGGTCCCACGCGAATGGCTTACGAACAGGTTATTCCGGGGCTCGGCTACCTGGCGGCGCGGCTGAGCGAGATAATAGCCGACTCTTTAACCGATATGGAGGAGTGATATCAATGGAAGAAAAAACACAGGATAACATAAAGGAAGAAAAAAAGGATCCGCCGGCGGAACAGCCGCAGGCAGAGGAAAAAAAGGCGAAGAAAAAATCGCACGAGAAAAAAAGCGAACACGCCAAAGAGATTGAAAAACTGGAGGTCGAACTTGCCGCAAAAAACGATTTGCTTCTGCGAACCGCCGCCGAGTTTGACAATTTCAAAAAGCGTACCGAGCGTGAGAAAATTTCAATATCGGAATACGCGCAAGCCGCGCTTATTAAAAAGATATTGCCGATAATAGATAATATTGAGCGTTCCAAACTCCACGAGAGCGGAAGCGCTGAATATATAAAGGGAATGGAACTTATAATAAAGCAGTTCTGTGACCTGCAAAACAATCTCGGTATAACCGAAATCGGGCAGGAGGGCGAAACCTTTAACCCGCAGTTCCACGAGGCGGTTATCCACATAGAGGACCCCGAAAAGGGCGAAAATTGCGTGGCTGCCGTCCTGCAAAAGGGATATAAGATCGGCGATACCGTTATAAGGCCGGCGATGGTGCAGGTCGCCAATTGACGCCCCGACCGCGCTGCAATAAAGCGGCGAAAACCGGCAAATAATATTTAAGAAAAAACGAAAGGGAGTAATTTATTATGGGAAAAATTATAGGTATTGACTTAGGTACAACAAACTCTTGCGTAGCGGTTATGGAGGGCGGCGAGCCTGTTGTAATCGCAAATGCCGAAGGCGCACGCACGACCCCGTCGGTCGTCGCTTTTTCAAAAAACGGCGAAAGAATGGTGGGTCAGGTTGCTAAACGTCAGGCAATCACAAACCCCGACAGAACCATAATCTCAATCAAAAGGGAAATGGGTACGTCGCACACCGTGGATATTGACGGTAAAAAATACACACCGCAGGAAATATCCGCAATAATCCTTCAAAAACTTAAAGCCGACGCTGAGGCTTACCTCGGTTCCACGGTTACCGAAGCGGTCATCACCGTTCCGGCATACTTCACCGATTCACAGCGTCAGGCAACCAAGGACGCCGGCAAGATAGCAGGACTCGACGTTAAAAGAATTATCAACGAGCCGACTGCCGCAGCCCTCGCCTACAGCATTGATAAAGAGGACGACCAAAAGGTTATGGTATACGACCTCGGCGGCGGTACGTTCGATGTTTCTATTATTGAAATGGGCGACGGTGTTCAGGAAGTTCTTGCAACCGCAGGTAACAACCGCCTGGGCGGCGACGACTTTGATAAGAGAATAATGGATTGGATCGTTGACGGATTCAAGAAAGAAAACGGCATCGACCTTTCAGCCGATAAAATGGCAATGCAGAGAATTAAAGAGGCTGCCGAAAAAGCTAAAATCGACCTTTCCGGTATGAGCCAGACCGATATCAACCTGCCGTTCATAACCGCAGACGCCAACGGCCCGAAACACTACGAAACAACCCTTACACGCGCTAAATTCAACGAACTCACCGCAGACCTCGTTGAATCAACAATGGGTCCCGTACGTCAGGCGCTGTCCGATTCGGGTCTTAAAACAAGCGATATCAATAAGGTTCTTATGGTCGGCGGTTCTTCAAGAATTCCGGCTGTGCAGGAAGCCGTTAAGAAATTTATCGGCAAAGAACCGTTCAAGGGTATCAACCCCGATGAGTGCGTCGCAATCGGCGCGGCATTGCAGGCAGGCGTTCTCGGCGGCGATGTAAAAGGATTGCTGCTTTTGGATGTTACCCCGTTGTCGCTCGGCATTGAAACAATGGGCGGCGTTTGCACCAAGGTAATCGACCGTAACACAACTATCCCGACCAAAAAGAGTCAGATATTCTCAACCGCCGCCGACGGTCAGACTTCGGTTGAAATCAACGTGCTGCAGGGCGAACGTGAATTTGCTAAGGATAACAAAGCCCTCGGTTTATTCCACCTTGACGGTATCGCCCCCGCACCGAGAGGTATCCCGCAGATTGAAGTTACTTTCGATATCGACGCTAACGGTATCGTAAATGTTTCGGCTAAAGACCTCGGCACGGGTAAAGAGCAGTCGATAACCATTACTTCAAGCACCAATATGTCCAAAGAGGATATTGATAAAGCGGTCAAGGACGCAGAACAGTATGCTGCCGAGGATAAAAAACGCCGCGAGGATGTTGATACCAAGAATGCGGCGGACCAGATGGTTTACACCGCCGAAAAGACGGTTGCAGACCTCGGCGATAAACTGACCGAAGAGGAAAAGAATGATATCAACACCGCAAAAGACGCTTTGAAAGAAGCGGTCAAGAGCGAGAATATGGAGGATATCAAGGCTAAACAGGAAGAACTCCAGAAAAAACTGTTTGCCGTTTCCGAAAAAGTTTATAAGGCTGCTCAGGAAGAAGCCGCAAAACAGGGCGACGCCGCAGGCGCCGAACAGGCAGAGGGCGACCCCAACGTTTACGAGGCCGATTATCACGACGCCGATGAAGACAAGAAATAATCAGTGTACCGCGGTATGGCAGGGGGGTTCCCTTGCCATACCGTAAGCCGATGGGAAAATACGGCGAGCAAAACCGTATGGAGTTCGACTCTCTTCGGCTTACATACAATCGGGGGAGAGTGACATAATTGGCAGATAAAAGAGATTATTACGAAGTCCTGGGCGTTGATAAAAACGCCTCGGATGATGAAATAAAAAAAGCCTACCGCAAAATGGCAAAAAAATATCACCCCGACCTTAATCCGGGCGACAAAACTGCGGAGGCAAATTTCAAAGAGGTCAACGAAGCATACGAAGTGCTTTCGGATAAAAATAAAAAAGCGCGCTACGACCAGTTCGGCCACGCCGGTGTAGACCCCAACTACGGCGCAGGCGGAGCCGGCGGCGGTTTCGGAGGTTTCGGCGGCGGAACAGGCGGCTTTGGCGGTTTCGGCGGAGATTTCGGCGATTTGGGCGATATATTCGGTTCATTCTTCGGCGGCTTCGGCGGCGGAAGAAGCGCCGACCCGAATGCACCGCGCCGCGGCGGCGACGCGAGCGCATCGGTAAATTTGTCGTTTGAAGAGGCGGCAAAGGGCTGCAAAAAAACCATAAAGGTAACCAAAATCGAAAACTGCCGTGATTGCGGCGGTTCGGGTGCCGAAAAAGGCACGGGAACAAAAACCTGCCCCGCCTGTCACGGTACGGGGCAGATCAGGGTCACTCAACGCACTCCGTTCGGTCAGATGCAGACTACACGCGTCTGCGACCAGTGCCGCGGCAGCGGTAAAATTATCGAAAAACCCTGTAAATCCTGCGCGGGCAAAGGCCGCATAAGGCGAACCAAGGAACAAACGGTTGAGATACCTGCCGGAATTGACGACGGTCAGGTTATAACGCTTCGCGGCGGCGGCGACGCCGGCACGAACGGCGGACCGAACGGCGATCTGCATATCAATGTCAATGTCCGCCCCCACCCGATATTTGAGCGCGAGGGATTTGACGTTTTCTGCGAAGTGCCGATAACTTTTTCACAGGCAGCGCTTGGCAGCGAAATAACCGTCCCGACGCTTGACGGCAAGGTGAAATTCACAATCCACGAGGGTACTCAGCCGGGCGACGAATTTAAACTTAAAGGTAAAGGTATTCAGCGTCTGCGTTATTCGGGTCGCGGCGACCAGTATGTTAAAATCAAGGTTGAAGTCCCCAAAAATCTTTCAAAATCTCAAAAAGAAATTCTTGAAAAATTTGACGGTGCAACCAACGATAAAAACTATAAAGAAAGCCGCGGCTTCATAAATAAAATCAAAGACCTTTTTGATTAATACAACAAACGGGAACCGACAGGGTTCCCGTTTTACTATATAATCTTCTATTTTTCTAACTTGCCATAGTCGCATTTGTCAATCTGCAATACTGTGCGTTGTTTTCGGTGTAAACTTCAAAAGTGCCTGTTACCGTTATTTCGGAACCGAGTTCCGGATAATCGTCCGGATAGATGTGTTTGCCGTTAAGTTCAAACTCCAAACCTTGTTGGCAACACGCCGTAGCGTCTGCAATGATACAGGCAAAATACTTATTCTTGGTATTTGGGTCTTCGTAATATGCAAATTGCCCCTTCATTTTAACGGTTTTCCCGATATAATCATCCGGAGTATACATCATATTGTAGACCTCAGAGTAAACCATTGTGCTGCTGAGTTTCGTCAAATCCACATCAGGGGTATTCGATATTTGCGGATTTGAAAGGTCATCAGTCGCAGTAGTTGAATTTTGCGTATTGCCGCCGGGAACGGACGGCTTCTGCGTGTTTTGCGGCGTTTCTTTATTGCCGCAAGCAGAAAGCGATACAATCAAAGTGACTATAAGTAACAAGTGAAATAACTTTTTCATTTTCTGACACCTCCGATAACTGTGCCTATAATCCAAGTCAAGCCAAATGCGCCAATCTGAACGGCAACGATTGTTGAGCCTACCGGCGTACCGGCAAGAATTGATGCCAGAATACCGATAAGCGAACACAC
Source organism: Agathobacter sp. (assembly GCA_963656085.1). Taxonomy (GTDB): domain Bacteria; phylum Bacillota; class Clostridia; order Oscillospirales; family Acutalibacteraceae; genus CAVALG01. The sequence goes on along the minus strand of CAVKHV010000028.1, from coordinate 15,462 downwards.
AACCGACAGAACTGCGGCGCAGACGGTCACGCTGCGAAAACTCTTAAATATTCGCATGGCTGACAGTGCCGGGAAAATCACCAGCGCAGAAATCAGCAGTGAACCGACCAGATTCATAGCAAGCACGATGATAACCGCAACAACGATAGCAATCAAAAGGTTGTAGAGTCCCGCCTTTGTTCCGGTCGCTCTCGCAAAATTTTCATCGAAGGTTACGGCGAAGATTTTGTTATAGAATAAGATGAATATCGCAACTACCAACACCGACATTCCCACGCACAGCCACACCTCTACGGGGGACAGTGTTAAGATGGAAGTCGAACCGAACAATGTGCTGCACACATCACCCGAAAGGTTGGAGGAGGTCGAAAAAATATTCATGAGTAGGTATCCGATTGCTAAAGAACCGACAGAAATCATTGCGACGGCGGCATCGCCTTTGATTTTTGTATTCTGCCCTGTACGCAGAAGCAATACTGCACTGATAATCGTAATGACCATCACAAGCGGCATTTCATTTGTAATCTGCAAAATGGCGGCAATTGCCGTTGCACCAAACGCCACATGAGAAAGTCCGTCGCCTATGAATGAAAACCGTTTCAGCACCAGTGTCACGCCCAACAGAGAGGAACAGAGTGCAATCAGCACGCCGACCACCAGCGCATAGCGGACAAAAGGATATGCCCAGTAGAGGGTCAGTTTTTCCAAGATAGCGGTCATTGCATGTCACCGCCTTTCCCTGCGGCAAACATCCGCCCCTGCGGGCTTTGGAGATAGTCTGGCTTTGTTCCGAAGAAAACGGTGTTGCCGATATGAAGAATATGACCGGCATATTTAACTGCGGCAGTGATATCGTGCGAAATCATAATAACGGTGATACCGTCACTACGGTTCAATTCCCATATCAAGCGATACATTTCGTCTGTTACTTTTGGGTCAAGTCCGGAAACAGGCTCGTCCAAGAGCAGCATTTTTTGTGTGGCACACAGCGCACGTGCAAGCAATACCCGCTGCTGCTGCCCGCCGGACAGTTCCCGGTAACAGCGCCTTTCAAGCTGTGTGATTTGCATTTTGCCCATAGCTTCTGCCGCAAGTTGCTTTTCTTCTTTGTTGTAAAAGGGGCGGCTGCCGCAGCGTCCCTGACACCCGGAGAGAACGATCTCTCTGACGGATGCCGGAAAGTCCTTTTGTACTTGCGTTTGCTGCGGCAGGTAGCCGATCTCGTTTTTCCTCATCCCGTCGCCCGTCAGAATTCTGCCGCTGATGGGCGGCTGTAAGCCGAGAATTGTTTTCATAAGTGTACTCTTGCCGGAACCGTTTTCCCCTACAATGCAGAGGTAGTCGCCTGCAAAGACCTCAAAATTGAGGTCTTGCAGAACGGACTTCCCATCGTAGCCGACGCAGAGATTTTGACAAGTGAGCTGAGCCATAAACCTACCTCCTTAACCTAACGCTTCTTTCAGCACGGAAAGATTTTTTGTCATAACAGAGAGATAGGAGGCACCGTTTGCCACATCTTTAGAAGTGATGGACTGCATGGAATCCATAGTCAACACCTTTTGATTTTTCGCGGTCGTATTCTGCACAATGGTTTCGGCAATCTTATGCTGTGCCCCCTCAATGGTCAGAACGCAGGGCAGGTTCAGTTCGTCCACCTTGCCGGCGAGGAAAGAAATTGTTTCAAAACTGGCTTCGGTTTCAGCAGAGCAACCAACAAAAGCGGCATAGTAACTCAGACCGTAATCGTCCACCATGTAGCGGAACGGGAAACGGTCACCAAACAGAACGGTCTTATAGGTCGCGGCGTTTACCGCCTTTTTATATTCGCTATCAAGTGTGGAGAGTTTTCCGATATATGCAGAAGTATTGCTTGCATAAGCGTCTTTATTGTCGGGATCAATTTCCTGTAATGCGGCAGAAATTGCTTTGCAAAGTGTTTCGGTATTTTTCAGAGAGAGCCAGACATGCTCGTCATACTCCGCTTCTTCCTCGCGGTCGTGTTCTTCCGCATCGTCTGCATCGTCATCTTCGTGGTCGTGTTCCTCTTCCTGCATACCCTCAACGGTTTCTTCCTCTTTCACGGAATCTCCCAACACTTCCAACAGGTTGATGACCTTCATATCCTTGTTGGCCGCATTTTTCAAAGCGTCATCGACCCAGCCGTCGGACTCACCGCCGACATAGATAAACAGGTCGCAATCGGAAATCTTGACAATATCATCAGCAGTGGGCTGATAGCTGTGCAGGTCAACACCGTTGTCAAGCAGCATTGTGATTTCGGCGTTGTCAGTCTTGTCACCGAGAATTTCTTTGACCCAATCGTATTCGGGGAAAATAGTTGTGACAATGCTCAGTTTATCAGTCTTATCATCACTCTGCTTCCCGCAGCCGGCAAGAACGCCGATTAGCATAAAGAGGGCAAGCAGTATTGAAGTTATCTTTTTCATAGGTTGTGTTTACCTCCGGATTATTATAAGAACTTAAAAATGGGCGCAAAAATACAAGGGTATCGGCAACGCCGCAAAAGCCTATCCCAAAAAACAGATAGACTACACCCTTGTAAAAAGTTCTTATTCTTTAATCTGTCAGTTTAACCTTGAGTGAAACCAAAGTATAGCTTTGGGTAACATTTGCGCAGGAGAAAATACTCCGGCACAGAGTATGGGTAAACGCTGCGGCGAAAGCCACGGCGCAAACAGCTAAAGAGAGATTCTTAAGCGTATTTTTACATACGTTGATTTGATAGCAAATCGGGCAGTTCTCGCCCACACAATCGTGGTTTGCTTCTGCCGCAATATAGAGGGCGGAATAGAGCATGGCAAAAAAGACCGCGGCAGCGATTACCAAGGATATAATGCGTTTTTTCTTTGTCACCATGCTCACCTCCTGCTATTTTCTGCAACCCTCACAAATGCCGTAGAGGATTGTTTCGGTCTTTTCAATCTGAAATCCCGTATTTCTCAAAGTGTTTTGAATCAGTTGGGTTGTGTCCGTTTCGTCTAAATGTATGCTTTTTCCGCATACGCGGCAGGAAAGATGCAAACAATCTCTGCACTTCTTTGCCGCAATGTATTGATAATAGACTTCTCTGGTATTCTCTCGGATACTGCGTTTCAGTATACCATCTTCCTCCAAAGCGGATAGATTGCGATAAACGGCGCTGATGCTGATGTTTTCTGTCGCAAGAGCGTCGGCAATCTGCCGCACGGTCATCTGTTCATCGGTATGTATTGCCAGATATTCAAGAAGCCGTTTTCTTTGTCGGGTTAAATACTTTGCCATTAACTACACCCACAATTTGCAATCTGTTCGCAAATTATTATACACTTATCCAACGCATTTGTCAATATGCAAATTATTTGCAAATTGCACAGGCAAAAACGTGGCTGCACGTATATATGGCGCAGCCCCTTGTTTTTTTCGGCGCAGTTTTTGTTGCTGTTTGCCCTTGAAACACTGCCGCGGCGGTGATATAATTGACCTTGATGAATTTTATTCCGCCGTTATTTAAAAGGAGATGCAAACCTATGAAAATGGTTATTCTGATATTGCAGGATGTTGAAAAGATGGTACCTATAATAGAAAAACTGGAATGCCGCGGCGTGCACGGTGCAACAATGATTGATTGCCGCGGCGCGGCAGCGGCGCTTGATAATTACGCCGGCGGTTCTTTCCTCGGCAGCCTGCGCGCGATACTTGAACCCGCCCGCGAGGAAAATGAAATGATGTTCACTGTCGTAAACGACGATATGGTGGATACGGTTTTCGATACTATTAAAGAATTTGTCGACCTCGGCAAGCCGTACAGCGGCGTTGCCTTTACGGTGCCGGTAGACCGTGCCGAAGGATTTGCAGGAAAGTAAGGAAGTGCCGTAAAAATGTTATCCGCCAATTTGCTTTGCGAACTTGCCGTCCTGCTTCTGGCAGGGCTTCTCGGCAGTTTTTTGGTAAAATACATAAAAATGCCCGACGTTACCGGCTATCTTGTAATGGGACTTTTGATAGGTCCCTCGGTGCTCGGGCTTGTCAGTACAAAAGGTATCTCCGATATTTCCGCCGCCTCGGATATTGCGCTCGCTTTTATTGCGTTCACGGTCGGCGGGGAGTTCAAACTGAGTTATTTTAAACGGGTCGGCGCAATGCCTATCGTTATTGCGTGCTTTGAATCGTTTGCAGCCGTGGGCGCGGTCGTCGCAGGGCTTCTGGCGATAGGGTGCAGCACTCCGTTCAGCCTTTGTCTCGGCGCTATTGCCGCCGCAACCGCCCCCGCCGCCACAATTATGGTAATAAAGCAATACCGCGCAAAGGGTCCGGTTACCGAAACGCTTTTGTCGGTCGTTGCTATTGATGACGCCACCGCCCTCATAGCCTTCGGCGTTTCAACCGCAATCGCAGGAACGCTTGAAACCGGCAGGTCGCTTTCGGTCGTTACAGCGGTTTTGCAGCCGCTTGCCGAGGTTGCCGAAAGCCTTGGGATAGGCCTTGCCCTCGGCATAGTTTTCACCCTTGCGCTGCGTATCTTCAAACCCGCGGGCGCGCGCCTTACCCTGACCGTCGCATTCATATTGCTCGGTGCGTCAATTGCCGATATGCTGGGCGTTTCCGCGCTTCTGCTTTGTATGATGTTAAGCGCAACATACACGAATATTGCCAAAAGAACCGACGACGTTTTTGACGCTGTTGAGCAATTCACACCGCCGATTTTCTGCCTTTTCTTTGTCCTTTCGGGGGCTGATTTAAAGGTAAGCGTGTTACCGACCGTCGGGCTTATCGGAATTATATACATTGTACTCCGTGTTGCGGGGAAATGGGTCGGGGCATATGTCGGCGCCCGAATTATGAGGACGGATAAAAATATCCGCCGTTACTTAGGTCCGGCGCTGCTGCCGCAGGCAGGCGTCGCAATCGGGCTTTCGTTTTTGGCGCAGCAGGTCGTCCCGCAATATGCCGACAAGATTCGTGCCGTCATACTTTGCGCCACGCTGATCTATGAACTTATCGGCCCGTCGGTATCCAAATTTGCGCTTAAAAAAGCAGGGGAAATCGCACCCGAACTTTAATCTTAATCACAAAAACACGCCGCATTGCCAAAAGGCAATGCGGCGTAATTAATTTATTCAGTACCGTTTACAGGGCTTTTTTAGCCTGTTCCGTAAGTGCTTTAAACCCTTCCGGGTCGTGAATAGCAACTTCCGAAAGCATCTTGCGGTTCATATTTATGCCGGCTTTTTTAAGTCCGTTCATAAATGTTGAATAGTTCATACCGTTAAGTTTGGCGGCGGCAGAAATCCTCGTGATCCAGAGCTTTCTGAAATCTCTTTTCTTCTGTCTGCGTCCGATATAAGCGTAGTTGCCGGACTTCATAACGGCTTCTTTCGCAGTTTTAAATAACTTCGATTTAGCGCCGAAATAACCCTTGGCAAGTTTTAATACTTTTTTTCTTCTTTTGCGCGTCATCATTGCGCCTTTTACTCGTGCCATTGTAAGAAACCTCCGTTTTTAAATCTTATTTATAAGGGATCATTTTCTTTACCTTTGCTACGTTAGTAACATCGGCAACTACAACCTTGCGAAGATTTCTCTTGCGTTTTGTTGTCTTTTTGTTAAGAATGTGTGATTTGTAAGCGTGAGCGCGTTTAACCTTACCGGTCTTGGTGAGTTTAAAACGCTTTTTAGCGCCGCTGTGAGTTTTGATCTTATTCTTAGCCATTTTATTTCCTCCTCAAAAGTAAGTGCTGATTATTTAGTCGGCTTGGGCGCGAGGAACATAAGCATATTCCTGCCTTCCAATTTTGACGCCTTTTCGATAACCGCGACTTCGCTGCAATAATCAGCAAAACGCTTCATTATCTCGTGGCCGATTTCGGGATGACCCATCTCACGGCCCCTGAAGCGAATGGAAACCTTGACTTTATCGCCGCCCGAGAGGAATTTTCTGGCTTGGTTGCCCTTTGTTTCAAAGTCATGGGTATCTATACCGAGTCCCAGACGAACCTCTTTGATCTCGACGATTTTTTGTTTCTTCCGTGCTTCTTTTTCCCGTTTGGCTTGGTCAAAACGGTACTTACCGTAGTCCATTATTTTGCAAACAGGCGGTTTGGCGTTTGGTGACATCATTACAAGATCAAGATCTTTGTCATACGCTTTTTCCAATGCATCTTTTGATGACATTATGCCAAGCTGTGACCCGTCCGCATCTATAACGCGAACCTCTTTTTCTCTGATGCCTTCGTTGATTGAAAGTTCTTTGCCGCTGATAATTAACACCTCCAAATAAAAAGCGTGAACGTAACCGTTCACGCATAATAAGCCTGCAAAGCCGCACAATCGCGGCGTTGTAATCAACCTATTAACCCTTTAAGACGAAACTTTGGGGTGAGAACGAAAACGGTGTTCTGCTTTATTTACCGTATTATTGTACCACATTTTCGGGCTTTGTCAATACCTAAAATAAATTTTGCTATATTTTCTGTGATTTTTCCTTGTGCCTTACCGCCGCCCATTCTTCCACCGCGCGCAGCGGTATCCCTTTTTCCGAATATATGTCCGCCGCGGTGCAGCCGTCGTACTCCTCGGTTTCGCCGTGCGGCAGAAGCAGAAACGCCGCAAACAGATCCGCCTCACGTTCGTATTTTTCGCAGATCAGGTTTGTCTTTGTGCATATAAAGGCAAAATTCAGTTCCGAATGAAGCACAGCGTGCCCCAGTTCGTGCGCTGTGTAATATGGTACCATTGCCTCGTCCGCAGATGTGTTTATAATAACCGATTGCCGTCCGCCAACCGAAAAATACATTCCGTTGACGCTTTCGGGCAGTTCATACCTTAAAAAACTTATCCCCATATCTGCACAAAGCTCGCGCGGGTCGTTCGTCCCGAAATCGCTGCCTATCCTGTCGGCAATGTTACAAATACGTTCGCTAATCATTGTTGTCCTTTCCTTCTTTTTTATTTATGCGGTCGGCAAACATAACGTTCGCCGCCACCTTTATCGCGTCAAACAGCTTGCAGCGGTCGTCCTCGTCCAGCATTACGCCGTTGAGCATAAGTCCGTCCGCGCTGTCAAGCCGGGACTTTAACTGCGTCAAAAGTTGGTTGACGTCGCAAAGCTTCTCGCCCTTATCGGTCAGTAAATAATCGGTGCCTACGCCGAAATAAGAACTCAAGGCAAGCAGCATCTCCCGGTTCGGCTCGCGGTTGTCCTGTTCATACATACTTATCGCGCTGGTCGATATCCCAAGTTCGTTTGCCAACTGCGTCTGGGTAAGTCCTGCCTTGACCCTTAACCTTTTAATCTTTTGTCCGAATGTTTCCATTTTGCACCGTCCTGTTTGGTTTTCGTAATATTTTATCGTTTTTTGCACCCTTTTTGCACTTTTTGTCATTATAACACATTACGTGTAAATTTGCAAGTGTTATTTAACAGTATTTGTTGTTGCAACTTGGTGGCAATTTTTAGTAAACTACACAAAATGTAAAATATCAGCAAAAAATACTTGATTATATACACGATATGTGTTATTATTACAACATCCAAAAAAACGCAAGACTGAAATAATTACACATAACGTGAAATGTAAGGAGGTATAAAAAATGACATTATACGAATTGGGAGTGCAATATCGCCGCCGTTGTGAAAGCCTGACAGCCAGGGTGCAGCTTTTAAGGGAAAAACTTGCGTCGGCGCCGGACAGTGAAAGGGTAACACTTTTAAAAAGGATAAATTCCCTGTATGCCGACGCCGAGCGCTGCCGTGACCTGGCACGCCGCCTCACAGCCTATTATATGAAAGGCGAAGTGCGATTTATTGACGAAACGGAGGGGATAAATGATGACCAGAACTAATTTTAGCCTTGAAGTGTTCGGCGATCGGCTTCCGCTCAGACAGATTACGGAGAACGGCGATAACAACAAGCGGCGCATATCGGTTATGAAAAACGCTTTGCAGCAGGCAATGAGAGAAGAACTGAGCCCCAAACAGCAGCGCACCGTCGAGTGTTTTTATTTTGACAAAATGACGGTGACCGAAATAGCGGAAGAGTACGGCATTAATAAGTCTACGGTTTCGCGGCAGCTTAAACGCTCGGTCGAAAAATTAAAAATCGCAATGAAGTACGTAAGCCTGTTTACATTATAATACCACACTAAACATTATGCCGGACATTAGATGTTAGACGCTAGACTTTAGACGCTAGACGTTAGACAAGGGTGACTGTAGTTTGAACGCTGACGGTAAGCACAACCCTCTTGCCATTATAGATTTTAGACGTTAGATTTTAGACATTAGATGTGGTGTACTAGATGTTAGATGTTAGATTTTAGACATTAGATGTGGTGTACTAGATGTTAGATGTTAGATTTTAGACATTAGATGTGGTGTACTAGATGTTAGATGTTAGATTTTAGACATTAGATGTGGTGAACGGCAGCTTGCGGGCTGACGGTACGCTTAAACCCTTGCCTCCCTCTGACGAGGGAGGTGGCACGGCGTAGCCGTGACGGAGGGAGAGAAAAAAGCTAACTGTAAGAACAATCCACCGTCTATTATCAAAACTACCACTTACCACATCTAATGTCTACCGTCTAACGTCTAATGTCTAGTACGGGAGAGAAAAACTATCTGCAAGGAAAATTCAACGTCTATTATCAAAACTACCACTTACCACATCTAATGTCTACCGTCTAACGTCTAATGTCTAGTACGGGAGAGAAAAACTATCTGCAAGGAAAATTCAACGTCTATTATCAAAACTACCACTTACCACATCTAATGTCTACCGTCTAACGTCTAATGTCTAGTACGGGAGAGAAAAACTATCTGCAAGGAAAATTCAACGTCTATTATCAAAACTACCACTTACCACATCTAATGTCTACCGTCTAACGTCTAATGTCTAGTACGGGAGAGAAAAACTATCTGCAAGGAAAATTCAACGTCTATTATCAAAACTACCACTTACCACATCTACAGTCTAACATCTATCATCTAACATTCAAATCCCGTAACTGCAAATTATTTACACAAGTCGGCAAGTTCAAGGCGGACGACTTTTTTCAGTTCATCAAGGGTGGTTTCAATCTGCATACCGATTTTTCCGCCGCTTACGAAAATTCTGTCACGCTCCGCCGCCGACGTATGTACGACAGTACGTAAAAACTTTTTCATCCCGACGGGGGAACAGCCGCCGTGAATATACCCGGTAAGCGGCAGAAGTTCGCGTGATTTTACCATATCAACGCTCTTCTCGCCAACGGTGCGTGCCGCTTTTTTCAGGTCGAGTTCACGGTTTACGGGCACAACAAAAACATAGTGCGCGCCGCTTTTTCCGACCGTTACGAGGGTTTTAAAAACATCGTCGGGGTCTTCGCCCAACACCGCCGCGACCTCTGTTCCGCTTATTGCCTCGCCCCCGTAATTATGAAGGCGGAAGGCTGTTTTTTTCTGTTCAAGCAGGCGGACGGCATTGGTCTTTTCTTCGTGCTTTTGTCCGTTTTTCATTATTTTGCGAAAAGCGGAAGTTTTTCGAGGAAGATTATATCGTCACGCTCGGCAGCGTCGCCTTCAGCCAATACCGCTGCCGCGGCAGCCTCTTTTCCGCCGGCTTTTGCAACAAGTTCGCGCATTGCGGCGATCGACTCCCCGGTTGAGATAACATCGTCAACTATAAGCACGCGCTTGCCCTTCATCTCATCCGCTTCGGCTTTGCCGAGGTAGAGTTTTTGCGGACGCTGTGTGGTTATTGACTCAACATCAACCTCAATCGGGTCTACCATATAAACTTTGGTGCCCTTTCTTGCAACGAAATATTTTTTGCCGGTTTGGCGTGAAATCTCATATGCAAGCGGTATGCTTTTTGCCTCCGGGGTGACGAGAACATCAAATTCGGGGCATTTTTTAACCAATTCGGCAGCCGCCGCAACGGTCACTTCGGTGTCGCCGAAAAGTATAAACGCCGCAATGTCAAGATGCTCGTTCACTTCGCAAAGGGGCAACTGCCGTTTCAGACCGGCAATATTCATTGTGTAGAATTTATCCATTTTAAACATCTCCGTAAAAATTATAATTCAAACCGTTCCGCCAAACCTGGGAAAAGCGGTTTTACATCCAAAAATTTATCTTCCAATTTACCGAACAGCCCGATAACCGTTCCGTTTATCGCCGCCATTATCACCGTGCCTACGCCGATTCCTCTGATTTTTCCGAAAAATATAAATGTAAGTGCGGCGGCAACGGCAAGGCAGGAAATATCAAAGGCTGTTTTGACCTTGACTCGGTTAAGCCCGAACCTTGCGCTGATGCCTTTAACGAAAAAGTCGTAAGTTTGAGGATAAAAATATGTTTTAAAAAACAGCGATACCGAGAATGAAGTAAGCAGCATCCCGACGGCAAAGCACACTACACGAACAGGCATGGAAAGCGAGCCGGGCGGCGTGACCGACGGATTAAAACAGGGTATGACCGCCCTGAATAAATCAAGCACGGCACCGTAAAACACGCCGGTAAAGAAAGAGAAAAGCCAGCGGATTTTAAACCCGCGCATTACGGCGCAAAAGATTATAAAAATCAGCGCCTGAACAACATATTCCGCCTGACCGAAGGACAAAAACCCGAGTTTTAAGTGGAGCAGATACGCCGGTGCCACTATCATCGAAACGCCGAAATCGGTTGATGTTATCATCGCTACCGAAAGCGCCAGGGTCACGGTCGCAATCACATACACCGCCTCACCCGGCAGGCGGAGTTTGGCCTTTTTCCGTACCGCCGGTTTTTCGGCGGTTTTATTTAACCCGGCGGCCATTGCAGATATCTCCTCGCGAGCAGATGAAAATGCAGGTGTCCGACGGTCTGTCCGCCGTCCTCACCGCAATTGTTTACCACGCGGTATCCCTTTTCAAGGTTGTTTTCTTTGGCAATTTTCGCAACCGCTTCAAACACCTTTGCGGCGTAAACGCTGTTTTCCGCCGTTATTTCATCGGTCGAGCCGATATGGATTTTCGGGACTATTACAGCGTGGAACGGTGCCTGCGGCGCAATATCCGCAAAGGCATACACATAATCATCTTCGTAAATTTTGGTTGACGGTACTTCGCCGCCGATAATTTTGCAAAAAAGGCAATCTTCCATTTATATGTCCCCCTGCCGTAAAATTATTTTACCATATCCGAAATTATATCTTTGGCGGCTGCAAGCGCGTCCCCGATTTTCGAGAGGTCTTTTGCGCCTGCCATGGCAAAATCGGGTTTTCCGCCGCCCTTGCCGCCTGCAACGGCTGCAATCGCACCTACCGCCTTGCCCGACATTACGCCTGCCGCAACAGCGTCCTTACCTGCGGCAACCGCAATGGTTGCCGAACTGCCCGAAACCGATACCAGCACCGCAACGGCGGCGGAGTCGCGGTCGCGTATTTTGTCGCCCATATCGCGAAGCGCCGCGCCCGTAACGCCCGAAAGGCGGGCGGTTATAAGGCGAACCGAGCCGATCTGTTCGGCATTTTTGAACATATCTTCAACTGCGGCGGCTGCGAGTTTGGAGTTAAGCGCCTCCGCTTTTCTCTCGGCTGCTTTTAATTCCTCGGTCAGTTGGCGGACCTTTTCGGGAATTTCGGAAGAGTTGTTGAGTTTAAGCGCTGCGGCGGTCTGCGCTGCGGCTGCCTCGTAATTATTTATAAGGTCAAGCACACCGGTGCCCGTTACCGCCTCAATACGGCGCACGCCCGACGCAACCGAAGATTCCGACAGGATTTTGAAAAGTCCGATTTCGGCGGTGTTTTTAACGTGCGTACCGCCGCACAATTCGGTTGAAAATTCGGGAACGTCGACAACGCGGACAATATCGCCGTACTTTTCGCCGAAAAGCGCCATTGCGCCGAGTTTTTTAGCCGCGTCAATCGGCATTTCGGTGTTGGCAACCGCCTTAGCGGAAAGTATTACATTGTTTACAAGGGCTTCAACCTGTGTGAGTTCTTCGGGGGAAAGTCCCGAAAAATGGGTAAAGTCGAAGCGCACAGCCTTTTCGTTTACAAACTGACCCGCCTGCTCAACATGTGTGCCGAGCACACGGCGCAAAGCCGCCTGCAACAGGTGAGCCGCGGTGTGGTTGCGGCGTATTGCGGCACGGCGCGCGGAGTCGATTCCCGCCGTTACCGTATCGCCCGTTTCTATTGCGCCGCCCTCTAAGCGACCTATATGCATAAACACGCCGCCGGGCGTTTTTGTGGTGTTTTCAACCGTGAAAACGGCGCTGCCGTCGGTAATAGTGCCCGTGTCGCCTACCTGACCGCCGCCCTCGCCGTAGAACGGGGTTTTATCAAGTATAAGTATGGCGCGGCTGCCCTCTCCCGCGGCTTCGGTGCGCTCGCCGTCCGCTATGACGGCAACGACCTTTGCCTCGCATTTTTCTTCGGTATATCCGCAGAACTGCGTGGGTTTAATGCCGTCAAGTTTAACACCGTCGCTCTTCCATGATTCGGCGTCAGCCGCTTTTCTGCCTGCGCGTGCCTTTGCGCGCTGCTCGTCCATAAGGCGGTTAAATGTTTCTTCGTCCGCCGTAAGTCCCTTTTCTTCCAAAATATCACGGGTAAGGTCAAACGGGAATCCGTAGGTATCGTAAAGACGGAAGGCGTCCTCACCCGAAAGGGCGCCGCCGCCGCTTGTTTTTTCGTTTATTATTGCAAGTCCCGCGTCAATGGTTTTGGCAAAAGCCGCCTCCTCGTTTGCAAGCACTTTCATTATAAGTTCTCTCTTTTCGCGAAGTTCCGGGTATGCGCCCTCATTTTCGCCTATGACCGTTTCGCACACCTCGGTCAAAAACGGGCGGTTAATACCAATCAGTCTGCCGTGCCGCGCGGCGCGGCGGATAAGGCGGCGCAGGACGTAGCCTCTGCCCTCGTTTGAGGGAAAAATACCGTCGCATATCATAAAAGCGGAAGCGCGGGCGTGGTCGGTGATCGCACGGATAGAAACATCCTCCGCGCCGCCGCAGCCGTACTTTTTGCCCGATATTTCGCAAACTTTGTCCAAAATTTTGCGTATTGTGTCAACCTCAAACATATTGTCAACACCCTGCATAACGCAGGCAAGACGCTCAAGTCCCATACCGGTGTCTATATTTTTGCGCTCAAGTTCGGCGTATTCGCCGTTGCCGAGGTTGTCAAACTGCGTGAAAACGTTGTTCCATATTTCCATATAACGGTCGCAGTCGCAGCCGGGTTTGCAGTCAGGCGCGCCGCAGCCGTATTTTTCGCCGCGGTCGAAATATATTTCGCTGCACGGTCCGCAGGGTCCCGTGCCGTGTTCCCAGAAGTTATCTTCTTTGCCGAGCCTTACAATGCGCTCTTCGGGCACGCCGATAACATCGCGCCAGATAGCGTAGGCTTCGTCGTCGCTTTCGTAAACCGACGGCCACAGCAGGTCTGCCGGGATTTTAAGCGTTTCGGTTAAAAACTCCCACGCCCACGGGATAGCCTCATTTTTGAAATAATCGCCGAACGAGAAGTTTCCGAGCATCTCAAAATATGTGCCGTGGCGCGCGGTCTTGCCGACGCGTTCAAGGTCGGGCGTGCGAATGCATTTCTGGCAGGTCGTCACACGGTCGCGCGGAGGGGTGATTTCCCTTGTGAAATATTTTTTCATCGGCGCCATACCCGAATTTATAAGCAAAAGCGAGTTGTCGTTTTTCGGAACGAGCGGAAAACTCGGCAGCCGCAAATGCCCCTTGCTTTCAAAAAATGATAAAAATTTTTCTCTTAAATCGTTAAGGGATGTCCACTCCATTATTCTGACTCCTGTTCTTTGAATTTAGATTTTAGATATTAGATGTTGGTGACGGTTAGGTTGAGAACAGACGGTAAAAACTGCCCTGCTTTACTTTGTCTCTCCCTCCGGGTTTGCCCAAAGGGCAAACCCACCTCCCTCGTCAGAGGGAGGCAAGGATTGAATGCTTACCGCCTATCCCCAAATTGACAGTACCATCATCTAACATCTACTGTCTAATATCTAACGTCTAGATAAGTATCTTTCTTCTTCGCTGAAGATGCAGCCGCAGTATTTTTGCATATACATACCTGCTTCGCGCGCTTTTTGCTGTCCCTCGCGGAACAGGGGGCGAAAATCGCGGTATAAAAACTCAACGCCGTGTCTTTCACCGCATTTTTTTGCGGTTTCGGCAATCAAATCGTGCTTTTGATAGGGGCTAATGAGCAGCGTTGTGGTAAATGACGAAAACCCGTTTGCGGCGGCAAATTCCGCCGCTTTTTCAAGCCGCACTTCATAACAGTAAGAACACCGCCCGTCGATATCGTCAGCCACATTTTTAACAAACTCGCGCAAGCCGTAGGTGTTTTCAACCGTCAGGCTCATGCTTATTTTTTGGGCATATTCAACCAGCGTGTTTTTGCGTGCACGGTACTCGGTATACGGGTGAATGTTGGGGTTGTACCAAAGCCCGTGCGGCTCGATTCCTTCGCTGCGCAGCGACTCAATGCACATAACCGAGCAGGGCGCGCAGCATATGTGCAACAGCGTTTTATTCTCCAATTATTTCAGCCCCCATTGCGATTTACCTGCAATTACGCCGTTTTTAAAAGTAAGTTTGGCGTAACCTTTATTATCGGTTGAAGCCCACATATAAATTTCGGTTGCGGCGTCGTTTGTATCCATTTTAACGCCGTCGCCGCCCAGCATATCGCGCACGGCGGCATAGGTTATTGTGTTTTGGGCGTTTTCGGGAATGTCAATTTTTTCGTAAACCTCAAGGGTCATTTTAATCGGGTTTTGCTGCGCTTGTTCAATATAGTAATCGTCTGATTTAGCCTGGTCGGACTCTTCGGGCGAATAGGTTCTTGATTCGGTTCCGCCGATATTTTTGGTGTCGTCGGTGTTCTCGTACACAACGCCGGGACCGCCGGATGAGGAGGACGATGACGAACCGTTTCCCCCTTTTTTGCCCTTGCCGATTATGGGGAAAGCGCCCGTAATCTGTCCTATTACAATAACTATTACGGCAACCGCAACCACAGCAACTACCGAGAAGATAAAAATCATCTTCTTTTTGTCCGAAACCGGGGTGCCGCCGTCATTATTTTTTTTGGATTTTAACATATAATCCGCTCCTTTTCCAACGGAAAATTCAAGACCGATTAAAATGCAAGTTTGGATTTAATAAATGCCGAAAGTTCGCCTATCGGGAGCCTTACCTGCTCCATAGTGTCACGGTCGCGGACCGTAACGCAGCCGTCGTTTTCACTGTCAAAATCATAAGTTATGCAGTACGGTGTGCCGATTTCGTCCTGACGGCGGTAACGCTTGCCGATTGAGCCTGTATCGTCATAGTCTATCATATAATCACGGGCAAGTTCCGCAAATACTTTGCGTGCAGGCTCGGCTAACTTTTTGCTGAGCGGCAGAACCGCAGCCTTGTAGGGGGCAAGCGCCGGGTGAAAATGCAGCACCGTTCTTGTATCGCCC
>CAVKHV010000027.1:0-21438 GCA_963656085.1 Agathobacter sp. | reverse complement strand
TTGTTAGATGATATTTAGATTATAGACATTAAACGATAGACATTAGATGTGGGTAGCGGCAGTTTGAGCGCTGACGGTATGCACTTACCCTTGCCGTTCTAGACTTTAGATTTTAGACGATAGACATGAGATGTGGGTAACTGTAGTTTGCGGGCTGACGGTAATCATAAACCGCTTGCCTCCCGTTCTAGACGTTAGACGTTAGACATTAGACTGTAGACAAGTGTGACTGTAACTTGGGTGCTGACGGTACGCACTTACCACTTGCCGCCCCCTGACGGGGGAGGTGGGTTTTGCCCGACGGGCAAAACTCGGAGGGGGAGAAAAATCCATCTGCAAGAAACATTCACTGTCTATTATCAAACCTACCGTTACCCACATCTAACGTCTAAAGTCTAATATCTAACGTCTAGAACGGGAGAAAAATCCATCTGCAAGAAACATTCACTGTCTATTATCAATCTACGCTATCCACATCTATAGTCCGGCGTCTACAGTCTAACAATAATATCTTCCCTTGCGGGGCCGTTTGAAACATATTTAATCGGCACGCCGATCTCTTTTTCAATAAATTCTATGTATTTGCGGCAGTTTTCGGGCAGTTCCGAATACTCCCTGATGCCCGAAACGTCACATTTCCAACCGGGCAGCGTGGTGTAAACGGGTTTTGCTTTTTCCAGCTTGGGCGTAACGGGGAAATCGCGGGTTACTTCGCCGTCGATCTCGTATCCCGTGCAGATTTTAAGCTCATCAAGATAACCGAGCGCGTCAACAACCGTGAGCGCTGCCTCTGTTGCGCCCTGAACCTCGCAGCCGTAACGTGTTGCAACGGCGTCAAACCAGCCCATCCTGCGCGGACGGCCTGTGGTTGCGCCGTACTCGCCGCCGTCGCCGCCGTGATTGCGCATAAGCTCGGCTTCCTCGCCGAATATTTCGCTTACGAACGCGCCCGCGCCGACCGCCGACGAATAAGCCTTAACAACGGTCACAATATCGGTTATTGCGTAGGGGGGAACCCCCGCGCCGACTGCGCCGTAGCCTGCCGTGGTGCTTGACGAGGTAACCATCGGGTAAATTCCGTGGTCGGTGTCTTTAAGCGAGCCTAACTGACCCTCAAGCAGAATGGTCTTACCCTCTTTATTGGCGTCGAACACCAGCTTTCTTACATCGCCGACATAGGGTGCAATGCCGTCGCGCCAGCGGTGCAGAGTTTCCATAAGTTCCGTCTCGTCAATCGGGTCCTTGCCGTAGATGTTTTTGATTATGTTGTTCTTGATTTCGAGAACCGAGCGTACCTTTGCCTTTAAGCGCTCTTCGTCAAACAGCTCGCATACCTGGAAACCGATTTTGGCATATTTATCCGAATAAAAGGGCGCAATACCCGATTTTGTAGAACCGAAACTTGCCTTGCCGAGCCGTTCCTCTTCGTATACATCAAGCAGAATGTGGTACGGCATAACGACCTGTGCACGCTCGGAAACCACAAGTTTGGGTGCGGGAACGCCTGCCGCGGTAACGTCGGCATACTCTTTAAGAATTTTATCAATATCAAGCGCAACACCGTTACCTATGCAGTTGATAACATTGCTGTTAAAAACACCGGAAGGCAGCGTGTGCAGCGCAAACTTTCCGTAGTTGTTTTTTATGGTGTGGCCGGCGTTTGCCCCACCCTGAAAACGGACAACAATGTCCGCGTCGGTCGCGAGCATATCGGTAATCTTACCCTTGCCTTCGTCGCCCCAGTTAGCACCAACTACTGCCTTTACCATTAAAAATCACTCCGTTTTTGAAATTATTTATTCTTCAATAAGTGTAAAACGCCCTTGACGGTTACCGGCAAAGGCGTTTGAATTAATTATTCTTCGGTTGTTTCCGCTGTGTCGGCAACTTCGGCTTCCGTCTCGTCTGTTTTTGTTTCCGCCGCTTCCGCTGTTTCTGCTGCTTCTGCCGCTTCTGCTGCTTCTGCTGCTTCCGCTGTTTCTGCTGTTTCCGCTGTTTCCGCTGCTTCTGCCGCTTCCGCTGTTTCCGCTGTTTCAACAACTTCCGCCGCTTCCTCTTCAGCCTCAGCCTCATCTTTATTGTCCGCAAGCAGTGCACGGATTGAAAGGCTTACTCTGTGGCGGTCATTATCAATGTCAAGAATTTTAACCTTAACGTCGTCGCCTATCGAAAGTTCGTCAGCCGGTTTTTCAATGTGTTTATCGGCAATCTGCGAGATGTGAATAAGTCCGTCAACACCCGGAATAATTCTTGCGAATGCACCGTAGGACGCAATGCTTACTATCTTAGCGTCAACCACGTCGCCTGCCGCGTATTTGCCTGTAAAGATGACCCACGGGTTGTCCTCCGCTTTTTTGTAGCCGAGCGATATTTTTCTCTTTTCGGTGTCTATATCTTTAATGTAGACCTCGATCTCATCGCCTACCGAAACGATTTCCGACGGATTTTTAATTCTCTGCCATGAGAGTTCGGAAATGTGAACCATACCGTCAACACCGCCGATATCGACAAACGCGCCGTAACCCGTGAGCGATTTAACAACACCCTTCATACGGTCGCCGACGGCAATGCTGTTCCATACCTTTTCTTCTGCTTCTCTGCGTTCCTGCAAAAGCAGTTCTTTAGCCGAGCCGACGGCTCTTCTGCCGCGTCCGACTTCAATAATTTTAAACTTAATCGGGTTGCCTTTAAGTTCGTTAAGGTCCGCGCCGCGCGTAAGAGTAGCGTGAGATGCCGGGATAAATACGCGAACACCCTCGTAATTAACGGTGACGCCGCCCTTTACAACTTCGTTTACAACGCCTTCAAGAATTTCAGCGTTATCCTTGGCGTCCAATATTTTAGACCAGCCCGCAATAGCGTCAAAACGGCGTTTTGAAAGCATAACCGTTCCTTCAACATCGTTGGTTTTCATAACGATAAGGTCAAGCACATCGCCGACCTTGACTTCCTTTTCAAGGTCAACAGTTGAATCGTTTGAATATTCGTTAGCCGGAATATAGCCTGCGTGCTTTCTTCCGATATCAACCTGAATCTCGGTCGGGTTTACCGCAAGAACGGTACCCTTGACTTTCTGATCGGTATTTAAACTGTTGAGGGAGGCTTCAAGCGCTTCCTCAAAAGTCATTTCCTCAAAATTTTTCTCTCCTGTGATTTCCGACATGGTTAAAATAACCTCCTTTATGATATCGGCCGGGGTTGACGCACCGGCCGCGACGCCGATCGTTTCGGCACCGCCGACACATTCCGCTTTTAACTCCGCCGCCGTTTCAACCGAAACCACCCTTCGGCAGTTTTCTTCACATATCTGCCTGAGTTTTGCGGTGTTGGAACTGTGTCTTCCGCCCACGACTACCATTAGGTCACAGCGCTTGCTGAGTTCGCGGACTTCCTGCTGCCTTTCGGCAGTAGCATTACATATTGTATCAAAAAAATTCGCGTTTGTATATACCTTTTTTAAAGTTTTTTGACATTTTTTCCACGAATTTTGATTAAAAGTCGTCTGCGCGACCACCGAAATCGGCTCGTCGGGCAAAACATTTCCGCTTTTTACCAAATTATCGAGTTCCCCTTCGTCCGCAAAAACGAAACATTTTCCGTACGAATGACCTATAATACCTTTTACTTCCTGGTGATTACGGTCGCCCGCAATTAAGATAATATCGCCGGCAAGGCTTCTCTGTTCGACGGTTTTGTGTATTTTGGAAACAAACGGGCAGGTAGCGTCGCACACCTTAACGCCGAGTTTTTCCGCGCGGTTAAAAACTTCGCGCTCAACGCCGTGCGAGCGTATTACCAGCGTTTCGTTTTCCCTTGCTTCTTCGGGGGAGTTGACGGTCCTCACGCCGCAGCTTTCAAGTTTTTCAACCATTTGCCGGTTATGTATAATAGGGCCCAGGGTGCAGACGGGCACACCGTTTTTAACAAGTTTCGTCACGGTTTTGACCGCGCGGTCAACGCCGAAACAGAAACCCGCGTTTTTTGCTAAAATTATCTTGCTCAAATTCCCATCTCCAAAAGTTCGGTGATTTTTTCGGATATAAGCGCGGTTGACCGTTTAAGTTCGGGGCGCGAAGCGTCGGCAGGACAGGCGTTTTCCACGGGCTTGCCGAACCTTACCGTAACGCGCGCAAAGGGGCGCAGACTCTTGCGGCAGATTGCCGCAGGGATAACCGCCGCAGGCGCTTTTGAAAGCACAAGCGCGACCCCGGCTTTGCATTTAATGGGCTTGCCCGTGCGGTTGCGTGTGCCTTCGGGGAAAATGCCCATCATACCGTCTTTTTCAATTACCGAAATTGCAGACCGTATACCGTCTGCCGCCGCACCGCTGCCGCGCGAGACCGCAAACGCGCCCAGTTTACCGAAAAACCAACGCGTAATACGGTTTTTAAACAGTTCCTCTTTGCCCATAAAAAATATTTGCCGGTGGGTCGCCGCGGCAAGAAAGGGCACATCCGACATTGAGGTGTGATTGCAGCAAATTATCGCCGCGCCCTCTTTTGGTATGTTTTCCTCCCCTATGACCTTTATGCGGTAAACGGCGTGAAAAGCGACCGACACTATAAATCGGATGAATCTGTAAAACGGGGTCATTTAAGCGCCTCCTCGACCGCGGCTCTGAGTTTTGCAACGCCTTCTGTGAGATTGCAGCCGGTGGTGTCAACGGTTATCGAGTCGGGCGCGGGTTTAAGCGGCGCTACGGCACGTGTCGAGTCGTTGCGGTCACGCTCGGTCATATCGCGCAGAACCTCGTCATAGGTCACCTGCTTACCCTTTGCAATAAGTTCGTCGTAGCGGCGGCGCGCCCTCTCTTTCGGGTCGGCGGTTAAAAATATTTTAACTTCGGCGTTCGGCAGCACCACGGTGCCGATGTCGCGCCCGTCCATTACCACGTTGTTTTTCGCGGCAATATCCCTTTGAAGTCCGAGCAAAAACGCCCTCACTTCGGGTATGGCGGAACAGTGCGACGCCGCAAGCGAGATTTCGGGCGTGCGTATCTCGTCCGATACGTCCGTGCCGTCCAGGATAACACGTTGCTCACCGTTTTTATGGGTAATTTTGACCTCGGTTTTTTTAAGCAGCTTTGTTATCGCCGCCGTATCGTCTGGGTTTGTACCGCTCTTGGCTATCGCAAGGGCGACGGTGCGATACAGCGCACCGGTATCTACGTAAATGTAACCTATCTGCGCCGCCAGAGTGCGTGCAGATGTGCTTTTGCCGGCTCCCGCCGGCCCGTCAATTGCTATTGAAGGCATTGTTATTTCCCCTTTTTTAGATATTGGATTTTAGACTTTAGACATTAAATATTAGACATTAGACTTTAGACATTAGATGTTAGACCGAGATAACGCTAGTTTTGATAACAGACAGTAAATTGTTCTTACGGTCAGCTTTCTCTCTCCCTCAGTCAAAACCTGCGGTTTTGCCAGCCCCCTCGTCAGAGGGGGCCAAGGAATTACGGGTAACGGCAGTTTGAGCGCTGACGGTAAGCACAAACTCTTGCCGCCCATTCTAGATGTTAGATGTTAGACATTAGATATTAGATGTGGGTGACTGTAACTTGAGTGCTGACGGTACGCACTCACCACTTGCCGCCCATTCTAGATGTTAGACGTTAGACTTTAGACATTAGACGAGGATGACGGTAGTTTTAAGCACAAACTCTTGCCTCCACCTGACGGGGGAGGTGGCACGGCGTAGCCGTGACGGAGGGAGAGAAAGAACTATCTGCCATATCAATTTACCGTCTGTTATCAAACTACGCCGTTCCACTGCCTGAAAGTTCCACTGCCTGAAATCTAACGCCCGAAATCCGCCGCTGCTGCGCTTTTTCCTGCAAGGTAACCGGTTGAAAAAGCAATTTGCAGGTTGAAACCGCCGGTGTATGCGTCGACGTCTATTACTTCCCCCGCAAAGTAAAGCCCTTTTTTGATTTTGGACTCCATTGCAGAGGGTGATATCTGCGCCGTGCTGACGCCGCCCCTTGTAACAACCGCGCTGTCGATCGGTGCGGCGGAGGTTATCTCAATCGTGAAATTTTTAAGCGCAGTGACAAGGCTTGTCCGCTGCTTTTGGGTCAGCTGAGCCGAGCGCGTGTGCGGGTCTATGCCGCTGCGGCGGACTATTACGGGTATCAGGCGCTTGGGCAGCAGTTTGTCAAGCGAATTTATAATATCTTTCCCCGAAAATTCCGCCAAATCGCGGCGCAGCCGCAAATCGAGTTTTTCGGGCGAAAGCGCAGGTTTAAGGTCTATCGTGAAACGGTATCTGCTCTGCGGCAGCCGCCTCATATGCGCCGACGCGCTTAAAGTAAGCGGTCCGCTTATTCCGAAAGAGGTGAACACCATATCGCCGAAATCGGTAAAACAGGGTTTTTTGCCCCCGTCCTCGGTTACCGTGACCCCCACGTTTTTAAGCGAGAGCCCCTCGAGCTCGGCGCAGCAGTTATCAAAAGCGACAAGCGAAACAAGCGAAGGCGCGGTTTCGATTATTTTGTGCCCGAGTTCGGCTGCAAAGCGGTAACCGTCGCCTGTTGAGCCGGTAAGCGGATAGGACTTCCCGCCGGTTGCGATTATTACGCGGCTGCTGCTCAGGGTGTTCCCGTTTTTAAGGAAAACGGTATAATTCCCGCCGCCTTCTTCAATTTTTTCAACCGCGCTGAAAACAAATTCAACGCCGCGGCTTTTGGCGGTGTTCACCAATGCGTCAACTATATCAACCGCCCTGTCCGAAACCGGGAATACGCGCTTCCCACGCTCGGTTTTCAAAGGAACGCCGGCGTTTTCAAAGAACTGCATAGTTGCCGACGGGGGGAATGCGTTATATGCCGAAAACATAAATTTCGGATTTTCGAGGGTGGCGGCTATAAGCCCTGCCGCATCTGTGTTATTGGTGAGGTTGCAGCGCCCCTTGCCGGTTATCATAAGTTTTCTTGCGGGACGCGGCATTTTTTCGGCAACCGTGACCGAGGCACCGTAACCTGCGGCTGTAGCCGCCGCCATAAGCCCGGCAGCACCGCCGCCTATGACCGTAATATCGGTTTGCTTGTTCATAAATGGTTCCTTTCCGGGGATGTTACATGTTAGATTTTAGATTTTAGACTTTAGACTTTAGATGTGGTGGGCGGTAGTTTGATAACGGACGGTGAGCCGTTCTTACCGTTGGTTTTTCTCTCCCTCCGTCAAAACTACGTTTTGACACCTCCCCCGTCAGGTGGAGGCAAGCGGTAAGTGGTTACCGTCAGCGTTCAAGTTACAGTCACCCACATCTAATATCTAATGTCTACCGTCTAACGTCTAGAATGGGCGGCAAGCGGTTTGTGCTTACCGTCAACGCTCAAGTTACAGTACCCCGCATCTAATGTCTAGCGTCTAATATCTAAAGTCTAGAATGTAAATTGCTCGATATCACGCATAAATCTGGGGTCTTTATCGCAATGGGCGCGCAAAATCACAGGCTTTGTGAGGTCTAAGAGTAAAATGCACATAAGCGATTTTCCGTTCACCGTTTTTTTGCCGCCCGTCAGTTCAATGTCGTACGGCTTATCTTCCGCAATGGTTAAAAAACGGTTGATACTGTCAACACTGCCGAGAAAAATTTTCTTTTCAATCACGATGGTTTCCTCCCTGTTTAAATGCTCATTTCGCCGCACAATTGCATTATGCACGCCGCAGCGGCAAGCGGTGCGGTTTCGCAGCGCAGTATGCGCGGACCCAAGGTAACACTTTCCGCCCCGGCGGCGTTCGCCGCGGCTTCTTCGTCAACCGAAAATCCGCCCTCCGAACCTATTATAACGGCTATGCCGCCGCCTTTTTTAAGACCTGCCCCGCCCAGCGGCGCGCCGCCGCGTTCCGAAAAGAAGAGCGCTCTTTCAAATTCTTTAAGCGAGGTTACACATTCTTTAAAGGTTATGCAGGGTCTAACCTGCGGTATTATGCCGCGCCCGCTTTGCCCCGCCGCCGCGTCGGCAATCTTTTGCCAGCGCGCGACCTTCTTTTGCAGCGCGGCGGAATTCGGCCGCGAAACGCATCTTTCCGACAAAACCGGCACGACAGACGAAACGCCTATTTCAACCGCCTGCCTTACTATTAAATCCATTTTGTCGCCCTTGGGCAGGCACTGGAAAAGGGTCAGCTTTGTTTCCGGCTCGGTCTTGCCCGGCTTTTCCGCCAATATTTCGGTTTCCACCAACGTCGGCGAAACGGCGGTCAGCCTACAGGTGAATTCGGTTCCGCAGGTATCGCATACCGTGACGGTGTCGCCCGCCGCCATCCTCAGCGAGAGCGCAATGTGCGCCGCGTCGCCGCCGTCAATATACGGTTCGCTTTTAAAATTTTCCTTAAAAAATCTGGGCATATTATCAGCTGTCTTTCTTGTTTTTTTCGTCAAGCACGGTGTCATCAACCGTAAATCCGCCTTCAAATCCGCCGTAGTAATCGCCCGCGCCGTCGTTCCCCAGTTCGCGGAAGTATTCGTCGTCCGGCGTTTCGTTTAACGGCGTTTCAACCGCCGTGCCGTCGCTTTCGTCCGAAATTATAATGTCGGCGTTGCGGTATGCGTCAAACTTTGCGGAAAGGCGCTCGCCCTCAGGGTAGATCACGGCGAACATATCGGGGCGCTTTTTGTGCAGAACCGCCTCGGTTATGCAGTATATAACAAACAGAAGCACCGCCCCCGCGGATATCTTCGCCCCCATATCAAGCCCCGGAGTTTTATAGGTGAAAATAATTTCATTGTGCCCTTTTTGACACTCGACCGCCATAAACCCGACGTTCACCTTTTCAATCTTTGCGGGCTTGCCGTTTACGGTCGCGCTGAACCCCTCGTCATACGGAACCGAGAAAAATACAAGATTGTCTTTTTGCAGATTTATTTCGGAGATAAACCCGCTGTTTGTATATTCAAAACTGTCGGCTGCATTCGCGGCAAGTTTTCGGCAATCTTCGCGGTAGGTTTCATACCCGAAGCCTATCGACTTTTTCCCGTCGTCCGCCGAGGCAGCGTCGCCGTCCGATGAAATATCTTCCGATATGTCGCTGTAGGCGGCGTTTTCGCCGTACGGCTGCGCCGATATTGAAAGGGTCCCGTAGTCGTCCCCTATGTTTTTCATAAGATGCCCGTATTCGGCTATCTGCTCTTTGTTAAGCAATACGGCTTTAAGCATCATATTGCTTATATAGGTCTTTCCGAAGGCGGTGCACTGCGAATCGGTCATATAATAATCATATGAAAATCCCATGGGAATATAATTCTCGTTTTCATATATTTTATGGCTGCTTTGCGTGCCGACGTAATTGTAACCCTTCATCCGTGTGCCGGTTGCGGTTTCAAAATCCTCCTCACCCTCTAAATTCAGTACATATTTAACCGAAAGCAGGGGGCGCAGAGCGTACATTTCGACCGACGGGCGGCTTGCCACGTCGCGGGTAACGCCCATATAATTGTAGAACTCCGTAATCGACGGCGGAACTATAGAGTGGAACGCGTTTATCGACCGCAAACCGTAGAACATCGCGGTATTGTCGGAACAGGCGTAGGTGTCAATGCGGTATCCGCCGTCATTGTCGTGCAGGTCGACCTCACCCTCAATAAGCGAATTTATTACCACATTCTTTATATCGTAGGAATGGCTTTGCCCGCAGGCAATGAAAAACGTGGTATAAACCACCGATATTATGCAGACTACCGACACGGCGACATTGTAGAACAGCCGCTTTTTGCGCTTGATAAGCGGAATAAGCACGGACAACGTGATAAGACAGGCAACCGCAATGCCCGCCGTTACGGCAAACCTCAGCAAATAGGTGTTGTCCTCGCCTTTGGTGAAAAGCCCCGCGGAGATGTTGCCCTGCTCGTCTTTTGACGGGTACAGTGCGGTTATAAGCGCAATCCCCAGCGTTATAAACAGGCACCAGCGGTACGCACTCCACCATTTCACCTCGCGGTCTTCGACAGACATTGCCGTGGCAAGCGCCATCATAAGTATCGGCATATAGAACCAGCGGGCGTAGTAAGCCGAATTAAACATATAAAATGCGCTGTTAAGCACGGGAACCGCCGCCATAAATATCATAACGCCTATGACCCGGCGCAGCCAGTGCCCCTTTTTACCCTGCATCCACGCAAACACGCCGACCATACCGAACAGCGGCATCCATCCGGCAAGGCTCGACCATTTTACGTCCGCGCCGGGGAAAAACACCGGGCGCGCAGGCAGGTCGGGCGGGAAGAAGAAACATTCCAATATATTGCCGTATATCTGGGTCTTTCCGTAGAACCAGGCGCTCCAGCCGGTTAAAAACTGGGTTATGCGGCTGTTGCCCATAACCGCAGCGGCGGAGGGCAGCAGCAGTATCGCCGCCATTGCAACGCCCAAAATACACTCAAACGCCATTAGGGCAAAATTCTTAAAGCGGAACTTCCAGCAACCCGAAAACATACGGATAACGTAATAAATTATCACGAAAATTACCATTCCGAAAAAGAAAAAGTAGTTTATAACAGCCGCCGCAAAAACGGCAAGCGCCAAAACACCGCGTCGGTTCTCGGCGCAAAAGACCTCAACCGCCCACAAAAGCAGGGGGAATATCACAAGCGCTTCGTGGAAGTGGTTGAAAAAAATGTTGTAAACGCTGAAGCCCGAAAAAGCGTACAAAAGCGCGCCCAGCTGAGCCGCACGCGGAGAATCCGTAAAGCGGCGTATGTAAATGTACGCGGTCAGCGCCGCCAGCGCGATTTTAAGCACAAGCAGCGGTGCCATAAGGTAGGGCACAGCCTCCGTCGGGAAGGGAAGCGTCAGCCAGAAAAACGGGCTGCCGAGCAGATAAAAACTGTACGACCCTATGAAATTTGCGCCGAGGTCGGTCGTGCTGCTCCAAGATATATTGCCCGAACGCACCGCCTCGTGGCAGGCTTTGTAGAACGGTATCTGCTGAACGTTAAAGTCGCCGAAAAAAATAAAATATCCGCCGTCTTTAATCACAAACGGCAAAAAGCATAACGCCGCCGTCAGAAGCGCTGTTAAAAATGTAGAAGTTTTAAGTTCCTTTTTAGGCATAAGCGACAAGCGTGCCATAGCGTTACCTCCGTTTCGTGCCGTGCAGGGGCCCGTTCTGTTCAGCCCCGACAAAATCACTATTGATATTGTATCATTTTATGGTATAATAATCAATAGTATTTGTGGCAAGTTTCACCCGTGCGGCAAAGAAAGGAACGATGAACCGGCATTATGACATCGCATTTTTACGCTGTCCTTTTCAGGATGAAATATATTGAACGGTGGGCGCTTATGCGTAACACCGGAAAGGAAAATCTAAGCGAACATTCGCTTGAAACCGCCTTTATTGCCCACGCGCTCGCCCTTATATCCAACAAGCGGCTCGGCAAAAATCTGAACCCCGAACGCGCGGCGCTGCTCGCCCTTTTTCACGATACGCCCGAAGTAATAACGGGCGATTTGCCCACGCCGGTAAAGTATTATAACAGCGATATATCGGGCGCTTACAAAAAAATCGAAAAAGAAGCGGTCAAAAAACTGATATCGCTGCTGCCGGAGGATCTGAAACCGGAGTTTGAGGGCGTTTATTATGACCGTGACCCCGAACTTTGCGAGATCGTCAAGGCGGCGGATAAAATATCCGCGCTTATAAAATGCCTGGAAGAAATGCATATGGGCAACCGCGAATTTGCCGTGGCTGAACGCACCACGCGCGAAAAGATAAAACAAATGGGTCTGCCGGCGGCGGATATATTTGTTTCCGAATTTTTAGATAGTTTTTCAAAGCCGCTTGACGAACAGGGAATACTTGAGGATTGACCCTGCGGTCGCGGGGCGGTAAAGCCTGCCTGTTCTTTACGGCGGATGAAAGGTTTGTTTGTTTTATGAATGAAAAAAGAAGAATATGCTACGGCTGTATGAACGAAGCGCCGGAGGGGGCGCCCTGCCCCGTCTGCGGTACGCCGGAGGACGATAAAAACCCCGAAAGCTTTTTGCAGTTCGGGTATATATTGGATGACCGTTATCTGCTCGGCAAAGCGATAGAGTCAAACGGCGAGGGTGTTACCTACATTTCGTTTGACCGTATGACGAGGAGTGTCGTCCGCGTGCGCGAATTTTTCCCGACGGGGCTTTGCGCCCGCGCGGCGGACGGTTCGGTTTCCCCTGCCGAGGGGTCGGAGGAAACGTACGACTCCTGCCTTGCAAAATTTTTGCACCTTTGGGGTAAACTGTATGAATTGCGTGAAACACCGGGACTGCTGCCTGCACATACCATATTCCGCTTAAACGGCACGGCGTACTGCGTTTCGGAGGAAGTTCCGTCGGTCGCCATGCGTGAATTTTTAATTAAAAACGGCGGCACCTTGAGCTGGGAACAGGCGCGAAGCCTGTTTTTGCCGATAATGCCGACCTTTACCGCCCTGCACGGCGCAGGCATAATCCACCGCGGCATATCGCCCGACACACTGCTTGTCGGGAAGGACGGTAAGCTGCGTGTTTCGGGCGTCTGTATCGCCGAAGCACGCACGGCTGACAGTTGTATGACTTCGCAGCTTTTCCCCGGTTTTGCCGCAGCCGAACAGTACGGCAAGGCGGGAACGGAGGGCGAATGGACCGATGTTTACGGGCTTGCGGCGGTGATCTACCGTGCGCTGGTCGGCAATCCGCCGCTTGAAGCGCTTGAACGTCTGAAATCCGACGATATGTCGATTCCTTCAAAAATAGCGGAGGCGCTGCCGCAAAAAGTGCTTGAAACGCTGGCAAACGCCTTGCAGCTTATGCCGGGCAACCGCATCGAAACGATAGCGGAACTGCGCGACGGACTTTCGCAGCCGCTGTCGGTGCCGCCCGTGAAAACAGAGAGCGAGCCGCTTGCCGCGCCGCAAAAGCCGGCTGCCAAAAAGGGCGGCAACGCAAAGTATGTTATTATTTCCGCAGCCGTTACCGCCGTTGTTATGGCGCTTGCCGCGGCGGCGATATGGTATGTTATAAATAAGGACGGCAACCGCAGCAAAAAGGCAAACAGTTCCTCGTTGTTACAGACATCTTCCGCCGTTTCAAGCAGCGCCCCGTCCGACAGTACGGTGTACTACGCCGTCCCGAGTTTTGAGGGGCTCACCTATGCACAGATAATGGCGGACAGTAAGTATACCGATAATTTCAACGTCACCGTCGCATATAAGGAATACAGCGATACGGTTGCGCGCGGCGAGGTCATCTCGCAGGAACCCGTCGCCGGGAAAGAAGTTCCCGAATCTACCGAAATACGAATAGTTATCAGTCTCGGCAGCCCGAAAATAGACGTGCCGAACGTTGTGGGCAAAACCAAGTATGAGGCGCTCGTTGAACTGATGCGCGCCGGTTTCCCGTATGAAAATATTAAATTGCAGGACCGTGTTGACGAAACGAGCGCACCCGATACGGTGCTTTCGGTAACGCCTTCGGACGCGGTAAGCCCCGACAGTATTATTTATGTTGACATTAATTCTTATAAAGGCGACAGTTCGGACGCTGCCTCATCCGGCGAAGAATAAACGCCGTTCCCCCGTATATAACGGCAGTTGAAATAAAGGAGAAGACCAAAATATGAGCAGTAACTCAACCGGTATTAAACATTTTTTTGCGGATTTTAAGAAGTACCTGCCGCTGTTGCTTAACCTTTCTTCAAAGGATATAAAGCTTAAATACCGCCGCTCGTTTCTCGGCTTTGCGTGGAGTGTCCTTAACCCTTTGCTTACAATGCTTGTTTTAACCCAGGTGTTCGGCTTGCTTTTGAAAATCAAGGTGCCGAACTTCGCAACCTATTATATAGTCGGCGTTTCGATATGGAACTTCTTTTCGGAGGCTACAACCGGGTCTATGATGTCGGTTATAGGCGCCGCGCCGCTTATTAAAAAGGTCTATATACCTAAATACATCTTCCCGCTGCAAAAGTGCCTGTTCGCGTTTATAAATTTTGCTTTAAGCCTTATTGCGGTTATCGTCGTTATGCTTATAGAGGGCGTTTGGCCTACCCTTACAATTCTGCTTGCCCCGATACCGATACTTTATTGCTTTATTTTCAGCGTCGGGTTCAGCCTTATGCTTAGCGCGCTGACGGTGTATTTCAGGGATATTATGCACCTTTACGGCGTGCTTCTGACCCTGTGGATGTACCTGACCCCGATAATCTACCCTATAGATATAATCAAAAACGCAAGCGGACGTATGGCGCATTTGGTGCTGACCGTTATAAGGTGCAATCCGCTTTATCATTATGTTAAATATTTCAGGGACGTTATGATGTATAATCGGATTCCCTCGCTTAAAGAAAACGCCGTCTGTTTGGGTATGGCGCTTTTCTTCCTGCTGCTGGGCGCGCTGATATTCAAAAAAGCCGAAAAGAAATTTATCCTTCATATATAAGGGGGCGGAAATATGAACAGCGAAAATGCGGTCGAACTCCGCAATATAAATATGGAATTTAATATGAGCAACGAAAAGCTGGAAAGTTTAAAAGAGTATTTTATTAAACTTGCAACGCACAAACTGATGTTTCAAAAATTCGTTGCGCTCGATAACGTGTCTTTTGATATAAAAAAAGGCGACGTTTTCGGAATAGTCGGACTTAACGGCAGCGGCAAAAGTACCACGCTTAAAATAATTTCGGGTATTTTGTCGCCCACTTCGGGTACGGTAAATACCTGCGGCACAATAGCGCCGCTTATAGAACTCGGCGCAGGGTTCGATATGGACCTCACCGCGCGCGAAAATATATACCTTAACGGCTCGGTCCTCGGATATTCCAAAAAATATATGGACGAAAAGTTCGACAAAATTGTGGAATTTTCGGAAATGCAGGACTTCCTCGATACGCCTATGAAGAACTATTCTTCGGGTATGGTGGCGCGTATCGGTTTTGCCATCGCAACCATGACTACGCCCGATATTTTGATTGTTGACGAAATTCTTGCCGTGGGAGATTTCCATTTCCAGCAGAAATGCGAAAAACGAATATCCGAAATGATGAGCGACAATACCACGGTTATCGTCGTTTCACATTCCATTGAGCAGATTGAGCGCCTGTGCAAGCACTGTATGTGGCTTGAAAAAGGCAAGGTGAAAATGATAGGCGAAACCGCCGAAGTCTGCAACGCGTATAAAAATACTTAACGCATCCGGCAGGTGTAAAAATGGATATTTTAAGATTTTTAGAGGGTCTGCGCACCCCGTTTTTCGACCGGTTTTTTTCGGTTATCACCGTAATGGGCGAAAGCGTGGCTGCTATTGTCGTTATGCTGCCCGTGTTTTGGTGCATAAACAAATCCCTCGGTTATTATATGATATACACCTCCTGCTTCGGGATGGGGATAAACCAGTTTTTAAAGGGGATTTTCAAGGTTCCCCGCCCGTGGGTAAAAGATAAGAGTTTTACAATTGTCGAAAGTGCAAGGGCAGCCGCAACGGGGTACTCTTTCCCCAGCGGCCACACCGCGAACGCCGCGGCTATGTTCGGCAGCCTGAGCACCGCCGTGCGTAAAAAACGGGTCAAAGCGCTGCTTTGGGCGGCAATTGCGTTAATAGCCTTTTCGCGCCTGTACCTCGGCGTTCATTCGCCTGCGGACGTTGCCTTTTCGCTTGTGATAACCGTGCTGCTTTTGGCGGTTATGCATTTTGTTTTAAAAGCGGCGCAGTCACGCCCCGTTATTTTCACGCTGCTTAATACAGCGCTTGCCCTGCTGGCAATCGGACTTGTAATTTACTGCGAAACCGCCGAAAAAAATGACGAATTTGCCAAGCAGGGGCTTAAAAATGCGTATGTTATGCTGGGCGTTTCGCTCGGCGTGTGCGTCGCCGAATTTTGCGACCGTAAGTTTACAAAATTCTCGGTAGAAGCGCCGATAATCGTGCAGTTTTTTAAAACCGCAGTCGGTATAGTGCTGGCGCTTTTGATAAAGTCGCTTTTAAAACAACCGCTTTACGCGTTGGGCATAGGCAATTACCGCGCCGACGCGATACGTTATTTCATCCTTATAATCTTTGCTGCCGCCGTCTGGCCGGCAACTTTCGGCTTCTGGAACAGGTGCTGCGGCAAAATTATGCGCCGCCGCAAGGCTGAACCGCCGCGCGAAGAACATTAATTCCCCGCAATGTGTATTTCTATAATAATCGGTGCGATAACACCATATTTTTTGTAACAATTTGCTTGACTTTTATCGGTTTTATAGTATACTAATAGGTGAAAACAATCTATATTGGGCAACTGTCCCAAAATGAGATACATTTGCCTGCTTGAGCCTGCAAAATCATTGAAAAGGAGTCAGATAAAGATGAAATTTAAAAAATTATTGTCAATCGCATTATCGTTGATGATGATAGTATCCGCCGTTCCTTCGGGTGCTTTCGGATTGATAGCAAGCGCCGAAACGACAACGGGTATGACGGGTAAATGCGACTGGATATTTAAAGATGACGGCACCCTTGCCATAGTTGTAACCGAATCCGGCAATGTGATGGGCGATAATCTGTCTGACGACAGTACCATTAAAGGTTTAAAAGATAAGATTAAAACCGTGGTTATTGAAAAAGGGGTAACGTCAATAGGTAAAAACGCATTCAAGGATTTTACCGCCCTTACAGCCGTAACCATTCCTAATACCGTTACTTCGATAGGCGACTATGCTTTTTACGGCTGCACCGCTTTGGAAAGCATCGTTATGCTCGAAAATTTAAAAACCATAGGTATGCGTGCGTTTTACAACTGCACTAAGTTGACCGATATCGAAATGCCCGACAGTGTTATAAGCATCGGATATTACGCATTTAAAAATACCGGCGTTTACAAAAGTTCCGAATCCTGGAAAGGCGACGCATTCTATGTAGGTAATCACCTGGTCGCTTACGAAGATGAAACGGCAGAATCCGTAACCGTCCGCGCGGGCACAAAAAGCATTGCGGACTATACTTTTGATAAACGTACCGCTTTAAAAAGCATAGCGCTGCCCGAAAGTTTAACCGCCGTGGGTAAACACGCATTTTCGGACTGTACCGCTTTAACCGAAATTAATATACAGGATACTTCTTTGACCGATATAGGCAGTTACGCTTTTAAAGGCTGCACCGGACTTACTGATGTTGTTATGCCCGATACCGCCGTTAATGTAGGCAACCTTGCCTTTTCGGGCTGCGAAAACTTAAGCAATCTGAAAATCGGCAAAAACGTAAAATACATAGGCAACAGCGCATTTTCCGACTGTATCGGACTTAAAGAACTGGCATTGCCCGACGGTATAGAAACTATGGAAGCGTACGCTTTCAAAGGCTGCACCGGACTTACCGAAATAACAATACCGAACAGCCTTGACAATATAAACGGCGGCGTCTTTATGAACTGCACTGGGTTAACCGTGGCAGTTATAGGTGATTCAGTTATAAATATAGGCGTTAACGCGTTTAGGAATTGTACCGCGCTTAAACAGGTAACCCTCCCCGCCGGCCTTATGAGAATAGGCGAAGGAACGGAAACAGTTACCGTAAAAGATAAAGACGGTAAAGACGTGGATGTAGAAGTAGTAATAACCGCATTTACGGGCTGCCCTGTAAAAACCATAATTATTCCCGAAGGCGCAACCGAAATTACAAATCAGCATATAATCCACGAACCTACGCTTGAACAGGTAATAATCCCGGATACCGTAGAGAAAATCGGCGATAAAGCGTTCTATAACTGCACCGGGCTGACACAATTGAAAATACCCGAAAAATTAACTTCTATAGGTGACAGTGCATTTGCGGGCTGCACCGGTTTGACACAATTGACCATACCCGAAAGCACAACTTCTATCGGCGGCGGTGCGTTTGCGGGCTGTACCTCTCTTGAAGTTCAACTTAACCCGAACAACAAATCATTCTGTATGGACAGCAAAGTTCTGTATAACGCCGATAAGACCGAACTGATATATTGCGCAGCGGACAAATATGCGGATAATTTTGAAATCCCCGCATCGGTTACAAGCATCAGGCCCTACGCTTTTGCCGGCTGTACCGAATTAAAAGCCGTGGTCATACCGAACACCATAACCGAGATTCCCGAAGGCGCATTTTCCGGATGTAACTTTAAACAAACGGATGAAAATGGCAACATAATCGAAAATTACGGATTAAGAGAAGTAACATTATCAAATACAATCACAACGATTGCCGACAATGCGTTTGAAAATTGCGAGGTAACAAA
This sequence comes from Agathobacter sp., assembly GCA_963656085.1. Lineage (GTDB taxonomy): Bacteria > Bacillota > Clostridia > Oscillospirales > Acutalibacteraceae > CAVALG01. The sequence continues at coordinate 3,229 of CAVKHV010000027.1, read as the reverse complement.
ACTGAATGTTTCCGAAACATCGGACACCTTAACCTCTGCAATGTTTATCTGCAAAAAGACCCTTGAAACAATAACCGTACCTAAAATTCTTAAATCAATGCCTCTTAACGACCTTTTAGACTGTGAAAATCTTAAAGAGATCAAAATAGGCGACGGTAATGCCAAATACCGCTTTGCAGACGGAATACTGTACACAACGGACACGGTCAACGAACAGGAAACCACCGAAAAGAGCAGGATAATATACAGCGTTCCCGGTATATCCGGCAAACTTGAAATTCCTGCGGGTACAACGAGCATAAGCGGAAGCGCCTTTAAAGGCAGAAATAAATTAACCGGCGTGATTATACCGGAAGGCGTAACAAGCATAGGCGAAAGCGCTTTTGCCAACTGTTACGGCGAGGAAAAAGACGCTGACGGCAATGTAACCGCAACATTCGGCATAGCAGAGGTAACCATACCCGCCACCGTCACCTCGGTAGGCAAAGAAGCGTTCTCGGGCTGCAAGCTGCTTGCTGAAATTAATATAACGGGCGGCGCTAAAAAATGGGGCGAAAACGCTTTAAAAGACTGCCCGATTAAAGTGCTGACCTTAACCGGAAATATCGACTCGGTAACCTCCGATATGATCGTTTCCAAGAGCACGGTTGAAAAAATAATCCTGCCCGACGGCGTTAAGACCATAGGTCAGTCCGCATTTAACGGCTGCTATATGCTTCGCGATGTCAATATACCGGACACGGTTGAAACAATCGGCGATTCCGCATTCAGAGTATGCGTCGCATTGCCGCAGATAACAATTCCCGACGGTGTTAAAACCATTGAGGCATACGCTTTCTACGGTTGTACCGCTCTTACGGAAATAACCGTTCCGAGAAGTGTAACCTCGCTGGGTGAATATGCGTTCTACGGCTGCACAGCCCTCACAACCGCAAAGATACTCGGTAATGTCGAAATACCCAAATACGCATTCAGTAAATGCACTAACATTGACAATATACAGCTTTCAAGAACCGTTAAAAATATTAACGAATACGCATTTGAGGATTGCAGCCCGTCTTTGACCATAATGACATCCAAAAACAGCGCGGCTTACAATTTTGCTCTCGCAAACAGTATAAACCTTACGCTTATGGACCCCGAAGTAATCAAGGGCGATGTAAACTGCGACGGTATTATCAGCCCGATAGACGCTGTCGAAATTTTAAGAAACAATGCCGAAGAGACTGAATTCGGCGATTTCGAGAATGAAAGCGGCGATGTAGACGGCGACCATATGATTACCGCAAAGGATGCAATACTTATCCTCAGATATGATGCCGAACTTATAAATAAATTCTAAGTCGGATAACAAAACCTGCTTTTAGTGCAAATGTCGGCAGCGCCGAAACCTTAGGGTTTCGGCGCTGCTTTTTGCGTTGTTTTATAACATCCGTTCGGCAAATATATCCGCCGAAACGGTGTCATACAGACTGTTTATTGCGGCAAAATCCACTGCGTCGCAATACCGGTTTTCAAGTTCATCGTGCAGTGATTTGCATTTTTTCATAACCTCGGCGGCGCTTTTCTCAAGCTCTGCCGCCGTTCGGTAACCGAAGTTTATCAGTTCTTTGTTTATCTTTTCCCCGTTTAAAAAGCGTTTTGCGTGTATTTGCCGTTTGCAGCCGGGCACGGTTTCCCGTCTTCCGGTCACTACGGCAACCCCCGCCTGCGGTATTATAATGTGCCTCAAACAGCGGTCGGGCAGCAGCGGGTCGGGGCAGAGAATAAAGTCGTACCCTCTTTCCCCGGCGGCTTTTGCTATTCCGCTTATAACCGCGTCGGCAGCCGCACCGTAACGGTCGTCTATTACGGTTATATCGCTCGCCATTCGTGACGGTGCGTCACCGAAAAATATGTTCCCCTTGCAGGTAAGTCCGTCCAGAAACGCTGTTATATTGCGGTGTTTGCCGTTTCCAGTCTGCGGCAGATGTTTGCGTGCAAAATTTCGGCAAAATGCCGCCGCCTTGCCTTTATCTATGCAGGCGCCGAGCGGTACCAGCGCAGACTTTTTAAGCGCTGCCGCCGCAGCTGTGTAGCGGTATACAAGCCGATAATTTTCGGATATTCGGCGGTTGATATCAATAATGTCGTCTCTGCGTCGGCGCAGTTTGCGGTAGTCAAACGCGTCGCCGAAGTTTACTATTCGTTCAACACAGCCTATGTTTTTGCCCTCAACAATATGCGGCGCCGTCCCGTCCATTATCACGGTCGATATTTCGGGTATAATAACCGCGTCAAGCGAGTCGGGGTCACCGGTGCAGGGGCTTATGATAGGCGAAAACCCCCGCTCAACCGCTTCGGCGGCTATTTTTTTCATAAATGTAGATTTCCCTGTGCCGGGGCCGCCCTTAATTATGTGCGCGACCCATCCGCTGCCGCCGTCATATACCGAGCCGAATTCGGAAATAAACCCGCTGCCCGAATTACATCCCAAAAACACCTGCGGAAGTAAAGTTATGTCAGCCATATTCCCACCTCAAAATCAAAAAATCAGTTACGGTTTTTAAGCCGAGGAGTGCCAAACACCATACAGGTTTGCTCGCCGCAATTTCCCGTTTTGTTTGTCTCATCACTTGAAATACGGAAGTATTCCCGCGTTCTTCGGCTTCCAAACCGAAAAAACCTTTGTACCCCGATTGCTTTGTCTAACCGTTTCCGTATTATTATTTCCCGTTTTTTGCCGTATTGACGTCTTTTGCCGCAATAAATTTTTTTAAACGCCTTGTTCGGTGTGACAGAACCCTCTCCGCCCAACCTACGATATATTTTATTCCGCCGCCCGCCGTAATGATACAAATTATTAAAATTAAAACCCGTTTTAGACGTTATGTTAGACATTAGACATTAGATATTAGATATTAGATGCGGTGGACGGTAGTTTCCGGGCTGACGGTACGCTTAAACCCTTGGCCCCCTCTGACGAGGGGGCTGGCAAAACCGCAGGTTTTGACTGAGGGAGAGAAAAAACTATCAATAATAAGCATTTACCGTCAGCCTGCAGTCTCTCCCCCTCCGGTGCGGCGTTGCCGCACCACCTCCCGTACTAGACTTTAGAAATTAGATGTTAGACTGTAGATGTGGTAAGTGGTAGTTTTGATAATAGACAGTAATTTGTTCTTGCAATTAGCTTTTTCTCTCCCTCCGTCACGGCTACGCCGTGCCACCTCCCTCGTCAGAGGGCGGCAAG